>NZ_JBLWEO010000040.1:0-69742 GCF_048287395.1 Candidatus Electronema sp. PJ
GATCCACGCCAAGCGCAGATGTATTGAAAATACAGCATGTGAGCCATGATTATATGTTTCCATGCTCCCAGCTTAACCTAAGTTCCGCTGAAGCTGCCACCTGAAGGTGGGGGTTTTAACCCTCCCAAGTGAGGACAATAACTCCACCCACTCCAGCGGCGGCGAGTGCCAGCGTAATGCGAAACACCATGTATTGAAAGGCGGTCGGCTTCGGAAACCATACGGCCAGTACCAGCATTATCACGGCAAAACACAGGCCAAAGAAAAAGGCAAGCAGCTTGGTATGGGCTTCTAAGACTGCCAGAAACTCTGCAACTCTGCCGCGTTCTGGCTGCTTTTTCGCCATTCTTTTGGGAGTCGCCATCTGTTATCCTCTCAAAACAAGAATCGCTGCTTCATTCTCTGCAGTGCCTTGCGCTTCTGCGGGCATTTTGCCAACGCCCAAGCATTGTAAAAGAAAAATCGTTCGCTGGCACCGTTAAAAAGCGTGGTTGCCAGGCGTTCTGCTGCGCAGGAGGCTGAGAATAGCACGTTTTGGGCTGAAAACGGGAAAAATGCGGCCTGCAATGCCTCATTGTAAGCCTGCAACGAGGCGTTGCTGACTTGCAACGAGGCAAAGTAAACTTACATCGTCTTTTTTAGGCTTGCATCGTGGCATTGTAAGCCTACGATGAGGAGTTGCTGACTCACAATGAGGCAAAGTAAACTTACATCGTCATGTTTCATGCTTGCATCGTGGCGTTGTAAGCCTACAACGATGCGTTGTTGACTTGCAACGAGGCAAAGTAAACTGACATCGTCACGTTTCAGGCTTGCATCGTGGCGTTGTAAGCCTACAATGAGGCGTTGTTGACTTGCAACGAGGCAAAGTAAACTTACATCGTTGCGTTTCAGGCTTACATCGTAGCGTTGTAAGTCTACAATGAGGTGTTGTTGACTTGCAACGAGGCAAAGTAAACTTACATCGTGGCGTTGCAAGCCTATAATGAGGTTATGCTGACTTAACACAGTGCTCTGAAAAAGGGAAGCGCAGTTTTTTCTGCTGAAAATTTGCTCGCTTCAGGATAATCTGGCCTAGGCAAGACTCGTTTTGCCCTGACACCCCATCCTCACCAGCTCCCAGTATTCTATGGAACAGCCTATTCAAGAAGCAATCAAACAGCGGCGAAGCATCCGGGAATTCACCGAACAACCTGTAGAGCGCGATCTGCTGGAACGCATCATCACCGCAGGCATCTGGGCACCATCTGGCCTGAACAACCAGCCCTGGCGATTCGTGCTCATTCGTGATCAGGACATCCGTACCCAGCTTGCGCAATTGACCCACTATGCGCATATTGTCAAAGCTGCATCTGCCCTTATTGCCGTTTACCTTGATCAGGAAAAGATGTATGATCGGGTAAAAGATCATCAGGCTGCCGGGGCTTGCATCCAGAATATGCTTCTTGCGGCGCATGAACTGGGTCTTGGTGCTGTTTGGCTCGGCCAGATTCTTGCCAACAAGGAAAAAGTGAATGAAGTGCTGCGGCTCGACAGCCATTACGAGCTTGCGGCCTTGCTTGCCTTGGGATATCCACAGCATCGGAATCAGCAGTCGCAGCGGCTGCCGCTGGAAACCTTTATTTTATACGAATTCGGAGGAACTAACTCATGAAACAAGGCACTTTGTCTGTGAAAACCGTGCTGTTTGCCCTGCTCCTTTCCCTTTCTGGCTGCGTTGTTCCTGGCACTTCTATGCGGAATGATTTCTACGGCCTGCCGCCCATCCCTAATTTCGCTGATGACATTCACGACATCATGATGCCTGCGGAAATGGAATGGGATCGGACAAAATCTATGGCAATTAAGACGGAATCCTTTCACGGCGGGGTTTGGCATTACACTGGCAAGGTTGAGGCAATGTCGCTCAAGGATTTTATGCTCAGTTCCATGCAGGATGCCAAATGGAAGCTGGTTGGCGAAGCAGCCTCAACAGATATTATGTTCGCTTTTGTTAAACCGCACAAGACCTGCATGATGATCATCTCCGAAGGAGATTTTGGTAAAGCGGGTCTAACGCTCTATGTGACCATTGATAAGAGTGCGGCTGTGAAACTGAATCCTTTTGGCGAACCAGCAACAGGCAGCAGGCAGCGGCAGGAAAAGATGCCATCCATGCCCCAGGTGCAGCAGCTCGATCAGGTTCAGCCCATGGAGCAGATGCCGCAGAACAATTTTGAGTACTAGAGCAGGCCGTCATGTGCGTTTCCCTGGGCAGTAGAAAAATTCTCTTTGGGGTTTGCGGTTCTATCGCTGCCTTTAAGGCCGCTGCTTGGGTTCATGCTTTGGCCAAGGAAGAGGCGCAGGTAACGGTAGTCATGACCACAAGCGCAACCCGTTTTGTCGCGCCGCTCACTTTTGCCTCACTGTCTGGAAATCTCGCCTACACAGACATGTTTGCCGAAGGCATGGCCCACATTGCCCTTTCTGCCACAGCCGATGTCGTCCTGATTGCCCCAGCTACTGCCCAGACCATTGCTCGTTTAGCGCATGGGATGGCTGATGATTTGCTTTCGGCTTCTGTGCTGGCGAGTGCTGCACCAGTATTGATCTGTCCGGCCATGAATTCGCGAATGCTGGCGCATCCAGCTACGCAACGCAATCTCGCAACCCTGCGCGGTTTCGGTTATAAAATCGTTGAGCCGGAATGCGGGCGATTAGCCTGCGGCGAAGAGGGTGCAGGCCGATTGGCAGAATGGGACACCGTGCGCGAAGCCCTGCTTGGTCTGCTGGCTAACCAAGATATGGCTGGGCAAGAGGTGCTCATTACGGCTGGGCCAACACGGGAGCCGCTTGATCCCGCCCGTTTCCTCAGTAATCGTTCCAGTGGCAAGATGGGTTACGCGCTTGCCCGCACTGCAAAACGACGAGGCGCAGCTGTTACCCTGATTTCTGGCCCTGTTGCCTTGGAGCCTCCGCCTGGTGTACATCTCGTGCAGGTAGAAACCGCTTTGGAAATGGCTGAAGCGGTCAGTCGTTCTGCTCAAGCTGCTTCGATTGTGGTGAAAGCCGCAGCCGTGGCAGATTTCCGGGCAGCAGCTTTTTCTGCTCAAAAAATCAAAAAAACAACAGCCGAACCATTGCTGGAATTAGCCGCCAACCCGGATATTCTTGCCTCATTGGGCCGCAATCGACGGCCTGATCAGTTGCTGATCGGCTTTGCCGCAGAAAGCGGTAATCATGAAGCAGAAGGCAAGCGCAAACTGCTAGCCAAAAAGGCTGACTTAATCGTGGTCAACGACATCCTGGGTAGCAACACCGGCTTTGACGCTGACACCAATCAAGTCACCCTCATCACCTTAGACAACGTGGAGACACTCGAGCTGCTCTCCAAAGAAGAAACTGCGAACCGGATTTGGGACAAAGCAATGTCCCTGCTGGTCGGTAAAAGGAGACAGCATGGAACTGAGCAGGTCTGAACAGAAGCGGAGAATCAAACAACTTGAAGAGCTAACCGAGGAGCTGGCAGTTCTTCCCCCTGCTCTGCTTGATCAGCTGCCTGCGCCTGAAGAGGTGCGGATGCTGCTGAAGGAAACCGCTGATCTAGGAAGAGATGGCGCGAGGAAGCGACAGATTAAGCACATCACCAAACTGTTGCGGGAGGAATCCAGCGACGCGCTCTACCAGTTTCTCACAAAACGCAAGGGCGCAACGCTGCTCAAAAAGAAGCAGCAGCACGAGCTTGAGCATCTGCGCGATGCCTTGATTGAGGAGGCGATTGCTGTCCGCCGCAAAGCGAAGGAGCAGCAGGAAGATCTCACCGAGAACTGGTCTTCTGCGGTGGCTGAGGAGATCGCAGCAACGCTGCCTGCGGCGGACAAAAAGGAGCTGGTCCGGCTGGCCTTTTTCTTTGCCGTGAGCCGTAATCCCCGCCACAGCCGCGAGCTGTTCAGGATGCTGCAAGCAGCGCAGGGCGAGGCAGACAGAGAGATCAGCAGGCAGCTGGAGCAATAAACCGAGTTATTATCCAACATTCCGCAGCTTGCGGAAGACATGTCTGGCTCGTTTATAGAGGAGTTTGGCTCGGCCAGAAAGGAGTTGTACTCGGCAGAAGAGGAGTTCAGCTTGGCCAAACTCCTTGCCAAGTAAGCCAGAAAGGAGTTTTGCCGACCAAAACTCCTTTCTTAGTCGGCCAGACTTCTTTGCAACCTAGCCGGACTCCTTTCCTACTCGGCAAAACTCCTTTCTGGCCGAGCAAGACTCCTTTGTGAGTCGGCAGAACTCCTCTCTTGCCAAGCCAAACTTCTTGCCAACCGAGTAGCATTCCTTGGCAACAAGGATGGAGAGGAGACGATGAGGGCAAGATAGCTCTTACACCTGCTTGTTAACGAAAAGAATACGCTGCAATTTGCCGAAAAGGTCTGCATTCTAAAGTAATACCGGTTGTGGTGCAAGTCATTGTTCCCTGTTCTCTCGTAATATGCACGGGTATTCTTTTTTCCTGCCAGAGAATTTGATTTGCCGCTGCGGGAAAATATTTCTGCCGGGCTGATCGTCCAGCTGAAACCACAATCAGATGCGGCTGCACTGCTGTGAGAAAATCTTCGCCCGTTGAGGTACGGCTGCCATGATGGGCAGCTAGCAGTATATCTGCCTTCAGCTCTATGCCTTGTTGCAACAAAATGTCCTCACTCTGCTTGCCAATGTCGCCTGGCAGGAGAAAAGCCCGTTTGCCGTGCTGATAGCGCAGCACCAGTGCCGCATCGTTCACTTCTCCTGAGTGCCCCAGCAAGCCAGTCATACCTAAAACGGTCAGGGCAAAGTTGGTGCCGTGTGCTAATCTGCGGCCATTTTCAGGAATCAACACCTGAACGCCCTGCCCTGCCGCTTGATCGAGAATCTGCTGATAATTTTCCTCTCGGTGCGGGTCGCCATTGATCCAGAGGATTTTTGGGCGAAAATGGCGAAGGATAAAATCCATGCCGCTGAAGTGGTCGCGGTGTGGATGGCTGATCAGCACCTGATCAAGCCGCCAGATGCGCTGGCTCCAGAGATAGGGCGCGATGACCTGCTCGCCGATGTTCTGTCTGCCGATGTTGCCTGCGTCCGCAAGGATGCGGGAGCCGTCGGGTAGATGCAGGAAAACGGACGAACCTTGGCCAATATCGAGAAAGGCGACGGTACTCTTGCCCGGCTGCGGCGGAAACCAGAGTCCCCAGGTGAAATGGAGCACCAGCAGCACGGCTCCGATGAGGGCTGTCTGCCGATATTTGAGGCTCCAGAGCAGAAGGAGCATTCCGTAAAAGATAATCTCCGCTGCATTCGGGCTGATCATCCAGACAGAGGCCCAGGGAATCAAGCTGGCTAGGGCATTACAGCGCAAACCCACCCAAATGCCGAGGCTGCCGATCTTCAGAAGCAATGCCGCTACTGGCGGATAAAGGAAAAGGCAGGGAATGGCGAGCAAACCCCACGGCAAAGCCCAGAGACAGAGCAGCGGCTCGACGATGAGGTTCAACACAGGGCCGAGCAGGGGCAGGCGGTGGAAATAGAAGAGCTGAAAAGGCAGCGTGCCCAAGGTCGCAACGACAGAAACTAGCAAAGCGGCGAGGAGAGAGCGGGCAATCTTGAGCAGCAGCTTGGGCGGCTCATCGCTTTCGGCAGTTGGCGGCATGATCTGCGGCAAGAAAAGGATCAGGGCGGCAGTCGCACTGAAAGAAAGCTGAAACGAGGCGGTGAACAGGGGCAGCGGATTGCAGGCTAGCACCAGCAAGGCGGCGGCAGCCAGCAGATGCAGCATATCGTGTCGCCTGCGCAGGATGAGCGCGGCCAAGACTGCGGTTGCCATGAGCATTGCCCGCAGTACTGGCGTGTTCAGTCCGGCGATAAAGCCGTAAACCAGCAGCAGCGGCAAGGTGCCGAGCAGAGCCAGCGTCGGCACATGCGTGTGCAGCAGCAGCCACTCTGACCGCCGGAGCAGCCAGTTGAGGAGCAGGCCGTTCATCAGGCCGAGTAGGCCCATGTGCAGACCGGAAACCGAGAGGATATGCAGTGTGCCTGCGTCCCGGAACTGTTCCAGAAGCTGCGGAGACACGGCGGCCTGGCTGCCAATGAGCAGGGCTTGATACACGCCCGCCAGCTCCGGGCTGAGATGCTGGCGAAGAAAGCGGCCTGCCTTCTGCCGCACCTGTTCAGGCAGCCAGCGCAGGTTGGGCTGGCGTTGGCGATCGAGCAGGAGCACGTCCGCCCGCCCGTCAATCCAGCCGCTCAGGTAAATGCCTTTTGCCGCCAAGTGACCCTGATAGTCAAACGCGCCCGGTGTGTTGAAACTCTCCGACGGGCCGACTTTGGCCAAGAGCATCAGCGACAGACCGGGCCGTAGGTCGTCCGCTTGGCCCGGCATAGCCAGCCGCACCCGCCCGCGCACCGCCTGCCACGTTTTGTCGAGCAGTACCTCTTCCGTCTCCAGCTCAAAACGGGAGATGATTTCGCCGTCCTGCTCGCTTTCCTCGATCATGCTCGCCAGCGTACCGACAAGAGTGACGCGCCGCTCCTCAGTGAGCAAGGCCGCGAGCTGCCCGGCGGTGTGCGGCTTTGCTAAATGATGGAGCAGGTTGATCTGTCCGACCAGGAAGAAGATGGGCAGGCTGAGAAAAAGGGCGGCGCGGGGCTGGCGGTGATGAAGGAGAAGGGCGGCTCCGATGAGCAGAACCAACGCGATGATGAGCACCTGCTCAGGCAGGAAATGCGAGCGACCCGCGCTGATGCCGAGGATGAAACAGATCGTGACTGGCAGGAGGATGTTGTATTCGCACCAGCGGAGGACGGCTGCTGCTGGGGTGGGCATTGATCACTGGAGATCGGAGAGCATCTTCTGGAGGGTTTCCGAAAGCGGCGGAATATGTTTTTCACAAACCCAGAAGATTTCCTCGGCATCCACATTGAAATACTGATGAGCAATAATATCCCGCAAGCCTTTTGTACCCTTCCAATCAATTTCAGGGTAGTTTTTCAAAAGTTCGCCCTTGGTTATTTTGTCTATATTCTTCAGGCTCTCGCCAATTGCTATCAGCAACATACAAATCGAATCCAGCCTCTCCATGCCGAATTCTGAGTTCGTGAAATCGGCAACGTTGTTAATTTTCTCAAAACGCCGGGTTATCTTTTCTGTTGCCTCCAAGGTTTGCTTCAGAATATCAAGAACAAGCTCCTTATCATACATACTGAACATCTCTGTCTATCCGTTTTTTCAGGTAAGGATTCATGGTAGCCCGGATGCGGACGAGATCAACAGGTTTATTAAAAATAGCTTCAAGTTCTTCTTTGATGTGAACTAATATATATAGATCAGGAAGTTGTGTTTCGAGAACAATATCAATATCACTCGCATCTGTTGCCTGTCCGGTGGAATAGGAGCCGAATATTCCTATATTGTTGATGCCGTATTTTGCAGAGTTCTCCCGTTTGTACTGCGCTAAGATTTTCAAGATTTCCGAGCGAGTCATATTTGTTTCCTTCAGAGTTGAGCGCGGCAGGAATGGACTGCATGTTGGTTTGAATGCGCTTTTAAAGGAAAGCGGCCTGGATGTCTGATGTTTTCGAGGCTTAAATCAACATCAAGATCAGGCCAGTAAAAATGTCCCGGTGATACCTCCTGCATCTTGAGGATTTTATTAAGAGTCGCTTCTTTAAACCAAGGAAATTCATCGTATGACATAAATAATTCTTGGTCGGATGTCAATAGCCATACGCCATGACTTGAAACGTGGGTAATCTCAGGTGTGAAAGTGCCTTTTCCAAGCATCTGAAAGCTGCTCATAATGCGCCTCGATATTTGCTCGATATATACCTGAGCGAGTCATAGTGGCTTTCTACAAGATGAACTCGGCAGGCAGTGAAACTAATATTTCGCTGCAATGCATAACGATCTATCTGCTATGAGCTTTGTTTATTGTATTAAGAACTATTTTGTATTCATCCTCTTCATGTTTCTGTCTCAGAATGAACTGTATTGCTTGGCGAACCAGAATGAAATTCTCTCTACATTCTTCTTCAGACAATTCATGTATTCCTTTGCTCAAGATACTATAGAGATTCGCAGAGCCTACGAGCCTTGCAGGAAGATAATTTTTTAATATTATTATCTTCTCATGCATTCTTGCTCGGTCAAACTCCTTGATATCTATGGCCGATTCACCTTCGGCTTGCGCCCGTGCTTCATCTACCAATTTTTCAAATATCCTACGAAGGTAAACAAAAGAACCAATTCCAACACCGTGAGCGAACAAGCCTATAGCAGTTCCTAATTCTTTGCGAAGTTCTGGCGAAAGTCTCTTGTAAGACTCATCGAGTTCACCAAAATCTGTATCTGCTTTCGATGGATATTGACCAATTTTTACCAAATTATCTTCTTTTCTGTCAAACAGAGCATAGAAATTATGATTACATAACATTGCCGGGTAAAGTTTTCTTTGCCTAGTACATTGACCTTGAACAACTACCAATCCGTACTTTTTTGTTTTCTTTGCTTCATCTGCCAACTGGTAAGCTGGAGGCCCAACTATACGAAATACGCTTTTTGATTCACACTCAGAACAATAAGCATCGATTGTTCCACTCTTCGTTAATCGAAAAAAAGTTGCATCATCTACCCCTGATAAATCGTATTCAGTATAAATAGGATCATCTACGAATACTTTCTGATTATTATCAAACTTTTTCGCCGCTGCTTTCATTCTGTCCCGTAAATAGAAAATACAAAAAGATCGAGAAACTCTCTCCAATTCCTCTCTATTAGAGAGAGAACATTACCCACGCCGCCCGTAAAAATCAAGTCCATTCAGCACCCCAGCAGCTCCCTCACCGCCTGCACATGCCGCTCCACGCCGCCGCGCTGCTGCTCGACCAGCGTCCGCGCTGCCTTTGACATCTCCTCATGTAGCGTGTCATCGCGGAGGATAGCGGCGGCGGTTTCAGCCAGAGTCTCCGCTGTGACCATCTTCGCTCCACCGCTGTCAGTTAAATTGTGAGCAATCTCGGCAAAATCCTCCATGTGCTGGCCAAAGAGCACCGGTACGCCCTGCGCCGCCGCCTCAATCGGGTTGTGGCCGCCCTCATCCACCAAACTGCCGCCGATAAAGGCTAATCGAGCGAGACCATAGCAAGAAGCCAGCTCACCGATGGTATCTAAGATAAGAACAGGGCTTTCTGGCTCTATGCTGCCGCTGCTGCGGAGAGTTGCACTCAAGCCAAAGCTGTGGGCTAGTCTGACCAATTCTTCTCCCCGCGCGATCTTGCGCGGTGCAAGGATCAAATGTAGGGGCGAACCCCTGTGTTCGCCCTCTTTGTCAGGGCAGACACGGGGGTCTGCCCCTACATTTTTGAATGCGGCGAAAATCAGCTCCTCCTCACCGGGATGGGTGGAGCCGCAGACCCAGATGCTTTTGCCGTTAAAGGCGGGATAGTCAAAGGGAACAGCGCGGCTAACTGATAGATCGTATTTCAAATTGCCGAAGCAGACGACCTGCTCTGCTGGGATGCCGAGCGCGAGCATTTTGTCCCTGTCCTGCCCGGTTTGCATGGAGAGCAAGCTGAAGCAGCGGAACATCGGCTGAAAGAAGAAGCTCAAGCGGTGATAGAATGCGAAGGACTGCTCGGAAATCCGGCCATTGACCAGCATGACCGGCACTTGCTGCCGCTTGAGTTGCTGGAGCCAGTTCGGCCAGAAGTCGGTCTCAACGAGAATGAAGCAATTCGGCCTGATGACAGCAAGATATCGCCGGATAGCAAACGGCACATCCAGCGGGCTGAACAGGACAAGATCAACATGCGGGGCCATCAGCTGTTCCGCCAGCTCCTTGCCACTGCGGGTTGTCGCGGTGAAGACGAGCGTAGCCGGGCGGATGCTCTCTCGGATGGCCTTAACTAAAGGCAGGGCGGAAGTAACTTCGCCAACAGAGAGGGCATGAAGCCAAATAACCGGCCCTGATTGAGTGGCAGATAAGTGCGCCTTAATCTGCTGCGTCTGGAAGCCCAGCCGTTGCAGAGTGCAGCCACGGTATTTTTTCTGGAACAGGATGACAGGCAGAATCAGCGGCAGCAGAAGCAGAATGAGAACAGCAAGCAGGGCATTGTAAACCAGGAACATGGACAGCTTTCAGATGGCAGTCTCTTAGACCTGTTGCATAAGGCCAATAAGGGCTTCGTACTTGCCCCTGGTGGCCGCAAGCAAGGCACGGGAAGCTCGCCTTGCCTGAACAAGCTCTGCGCGCCGCCTTTGGAAAGCATGCAGGCATAGCGTATTGCGGCATGCAGGCATAGCGTATTGTGGCATGCAGGCATAGCGTGTTGCGGCATGCAGGCATGGCGTATTGCGGCATGCAGGCATAGCGTATTGCGGCATGTAGGCATAGCGTATTGCGGCATGCAGGCATGGCGTGTTGCGGCATGCAGGCATGGCGTGTTGCGGCATGCAGGCATAGCGTGTTGCGACATGCAGGCATAGCGTGTTGCGGCATGCAGGCATGGCGTGCGACCCTTTCTTCATACCACCTCGATGCCCTCGCCCTCATCCGCAAAACTGGGCCGCTGTTCTGGGGAATAGGCCACTCTCCCCTTTTCGGCCAGCAGCTCCTCAAAGCGGAGCAGGTCATGTTCATCAGACAGTTCGTCTAACCCAAGCTGTTCAAAACGGCAATCACAATGAATGAGCTGGCCGCCACACCAAGGGCAAAGCTCCACAGGACAGCCGAGTTCGTGCAACTCACCGGTGCTGGCCTGACAAGCAGGGCAAAGATCCATATCTGTTTGCAGCGGCTGGTATTCAGGGAAATTGCTGATGCTCTCAGCAAGCGACTTGAACTCCTCAGCTGAGGCAAAACCGAAAAAGTCGAGCAGGTCGCGGTCAAGCCAGCCTTCCCGCAAGCTGCCATTGAATTCAATGCCCTCGCTGGAAACGAGATAGAGATAGGTATCCACTGCGGTCACAGCTGCTATAAGAAACACGCCCTGCTGCCTGCTGATGGTGCGCAGCTCCTTGATCCAATCGTTCTCTGCCTCAGGCAAGCGACTGTAAAACTCCTCGAAGACCAAGAGGGCAGTGCGGTCTTCGCCAAAAACCAGCAAGAGGTCTAGGGCTGCATCGAGTTCGTTGTCTGGCACAGCGTAGCGCATCAGCGTTTGAATGCGCCGCTGCTGCTTGTCTATCTCGTTTATCATTGCTTTGTCGTGCTCTAGGACGGAAGGGAGCCTTGATCTTTTCGGGGAAGTGCAGTAGACTTGCAGGCTGTATGATCTGATCGCCCGGAATTCCGTGCAGCTCTCCCGCAGCATTGTACCCGGCCAGAATGAACCGCGCATTATCTTTTCCGCCTAGCAGAGGTGCCTATCATGAACAGCAGCGACAATGCCCTCCTCACCATTGAGGGCAAAACCTACAGCCTGCCTATCGTCCACGGGACAGAAGGTGAACGAGCCATTGACATCAGCAAGCTGCTCCAGGAGACAGGCTGCACAACGCTAGACTTAGGTTACAAGAACACCGCCTCATGCACTAGCCGGATCACCTTTCTGAATGGCAACAAAGGTATCCTCAGCTACCGGGGTTACGGGATTGAAGAGCTGGCCGAAAAATGTCTGTTCATCGAGGTAGCCTATCTGCTGGTGCATGGTCATCTGCCCACAGCTACAGAATACGACCATTTCCGCAACTTACTCAACCGGTTCTCGCTGATTCATGAGGACATGATCCATTTCTTCGATCATTTCCCCCCCAGTGCGCCGCCAATGGCCATCCTTTCAGTGATGGTCAACAGCCTGTGCAGCTATTACCCGGAGATGAACG
This sequence comes from Candidatus Electronema sp. PJ, assembly GCF_048287395.1. Classification (NCBI taxonomy): domain Bacteria; kingdom Pseudomonadati; phylum Thermodesulfobacteriota; class Desulfobulbia; order Desulfobulbales; family Desulfobulbaceae; genus Candidatus Electronema; species Candidatus Electronema sp. PJ. Next base: position 11,822 of record NZ_JBLWEO010000040.1, read on the forward strand.
ACGATTTGACCACGGACATTGATTTGACAGCGGCACGGTTGATCTCAAAGATTCGCACTATTGCCGCTTTCTCTTACAAGAAGAGCTTAGGTAAGCCGCTGATCTATCCACGCCCGGAGCTGCCCTACTGTGCCAACTTCCTTAACATGATGTTTGACAATCCGGTAGAGCCATATACGGTGCGCCCAGAGGCGGTTGCAGCTCTCAACAAGCTGCTCATCCTCCATGCCGACCATGAGCAGAATTGCTCAACTGCCACTGTGCGCTTGGTGGGTAGTGCTGGGGTGAATCTGTATGCCTCTATCGCCGCAGGCATTAATGCCCTCTGGGGGCCGCTGCACGGCGGGGCCAATGAAGCGGTGATTGCCATGCTGGAGGCCATCCATCAGGACGGCGGCAATTTCCAGAAATACATTGATAAGGCAAAAGACAAGTCCGATGCTTTCAAACTCTCCGGCTTTGGTCATCGGGTGTATAAGACCTTTGACCCACGCGGCAAGATCATTAAGAATGCCTGCGATGAGCTGCTGGCTGTGCTGAACGTGCATGATCCGCTGCTGGAGATCGCGCTCCGGCTCGAGGAAGTCGCGCTTAAGGATGCGTATTTTATCGAGCGCAACCTCTTCCCCAATGTCGATTTTTACTCCGGCATTATCTACCGCGCCTTGGGTATCCCGACCAACATGTTCACCGTGATGTTTGCCCTTGGTAGGCTACCCGGCTGGATTGCCCAATGGAAAGAGCAGCAGGAAGATCCCCGCTCTAAGATTGGACGACCTCGGCAGGTGTATATGGGTGAACCAGCCCGGCCTTTTGTGCCGATGTCGGAGCGGTGAACGATGCGGCTCTTTGTTGCCCTTGATTTGCCAGAAACCATCCAGGAGCAGCTTCAGCTGATCTCCTGTGGTTTGCCTGGCGCACGTTGGGTACAGAGTGAGCAACTCCATTTGACCCTGCGCTTTATTGGTGAGGCAGACGGAAGCGAGTTGCAGGAGATCAGGGAGAGTTTGGCCTTTGTCCGCTGCCGAGCTTTTTCTCTCTGCTTACAGGGTGTCGGTTTTTTTCCACCTCGGCAGGAGCCGCATACGCTCTGGGCAGGCGTGGAGCATTCTGAGTCGCTGCTCCAGCTCCACCGGCAGATTGAATCAGCCTTAAAACGCATTGGCCTGAAACCTGAGCAACGGAACTTCGCGCCCCATATTACCTTGGCCCGCTTGCATCACACCCAGCCAGGCAAAATAGGCAGCTTTCTCGAACAGCATAGCCTGCTGTTCAGCCCGCCCTTTCAGGTAAATACCTTTCAGTTGTATCGGAGCATTCTGGGATCAGAAGGCTCGCGGTATTATGTTGAGGAAGAATATCCGCTGGTCGTCGGATAAAAAAAAGGCTAGTGAATTGTTCTCATTCACCAGCCTTGGATCGTCTTTGGAGGCGACGAGCGGATTTGAACCGCTGAATAAAGGTTTTGCAGACCTCTGCCTTACCACTTGGCTACGTCGCCTTACTGTGCGGCATTTATACTCCATCTGAGGTAATCTTGACAAGGGGAAAATCAAAGGCGGCTTTTTTTTCAGCCGAGACACATGACCATCACGCTTGAAGAGCTGACCCAGCAGCATGGCGAGCAGCTCACTGGACTTCAGGGGAAGCTCGGCTATGCCTTTAAAAAGGTCAGTCTGCTCCAGCAGGCCCTGATTCACAGCTCTTTTGCCTTTGAGCGGCTTAACTGCGGCAGGCACAATGAGACACTCGAATTTCTCGGCGATGCGGTGCTGGATATGGCGATTGGCCATCTCCTCTTTCTCCGCTTTCCCAACCTGCGCGAGGGCAAACTGACCCGAATCCGGGCTGCTTTGGTCAACGAAAGCAGTTTGGCCGCTCTTGCTCGCAGTTTTGAGCTGGGCAAGTATCTCTTTCTCGGTCGGGGTGAAGACAGTTCCAGTGGCCGGGAAAAGCCCTCGATTCTCTGCGGCACTTATGAGGCGGTCATTGGGGCCATGTTTCTCGACAGCAGCTATGAGACCGTGCAGACGCATGTGCGGCAGAATTTCGGCTCGCTGATTGATCAGCAGGGCGAGCAACTTATCTCGGTTGATGCGAAAAGCAAGCTCCAGGAGCAGCTTCAGGAACAGCACAATGAGGGGCCGCAGTACGTGCTTGAGGCCGAGGAAGGCCCTGCCCATGCGCGTCTGTTCACCATCTCGGTCCGTTTCCACGATCAGACACTTGGTTCTGGCTGCGCCTCCAGTAAGAAGGAGGCCGAGCAGCGAGCCGCCGCCGCCGCCTTGGCTTTTCTCCAAGAGCAAAAGCAGGCCGTTTGCTGAATCCCTTGCCAGGTTGTGAGTCAGGATTCCTTTGCCGTATTTCGACAGGTTAATCTTTTTTGCATCTTTCTTATAGAGCATTATCAGCGGGAGACCCATGAATAGCATTCGCCAATCTACAGTAGCTACCTTCTTCACCTTGCTCCTCACGCTGGCTGTTACCAGCCCGCTCAAAGCGGAGAACAGTATCAAGTTCCTGGAAAAGGAGCTGATCAAAAAACTCAATCACAGCATTTACGAAGTAGTCACGCCAAAGCTGGAAAACAGCAAGATTGAGTATGATCGCAAGCTGCCCTTTGACAAATTAGACTTCAAAGAGCGAAACGAGAAATATAACAGCATCGGCACAGCCTTTTTCATCAACGACAAAGAACTGATGACCGCAGGCCATGTCTTTAGCCCCATGTATTTCTCCTTGCACAAGAACTATTTCATCCGGGATGGCGAAGGCAAAGTCTATCCGATCAGTCAAATCCGCAAATATTCCACCATGCGCGATATGCTGGTCTTTGATTTGGCGCAGTACCCAGCCCAAATCACGCCGTTGAAGTTCAGTGGCCCGCTCGAAATCGGGGATACAGTCTTTTCCGCAGGCAATGCTCTCGGTGAAGGGATCTCTTATCGGGCTGGGCAGGTAGCTTCCTTTACTGACGAACGCGAGTACGGGCTGTGGAAGGACATTCGCTTCTCCTCGCCTGCTTCACCAGGCAATAGCGGTGGCCCTTTACTCAATGTGACCGGTGAAGTTGCCGGTGTGATTGTCCAGCGAGCCAATGCTGGCGAGAATTACAACATCGCTGTGCCGATTGCCGAAGCCGCGAAGCTGACGGACAAGGCAGAGTTCCAGCTGCGCAACGTCGCGGTGGAGATTGCAGGCACCGATGAGACCGTAACCAAGGATTGGTCGTACAATCTGCCCCTGCCTGCGCCCGTAGCAGAGGTAGCAGAAAAAGCGCAGAACGCCTTGGACGAGTTTCACCAAAGCCTAGCTGCCGAGCTGATGGAAAAGGTCAAAGCAAAGAACTTTCCCGTCGGTGATCGCTTTCGCCACGCCCTGCGTAATCAACCTATCTTCCAGGGTTTCGCCTCTCTCATCCCAGATATTGATTTCAAAAAGTGGGAGATCGTTGGCTACACCTTAGACAAACTGCCGCTCTCTGCTGATCAGAACGTGTATCGCAGTGAATCCCTCCATTTTGCCTTTCAGTCCTTGATCGAGAAAGCCCCAGGAACCCCGCTCAAGACCTTTCTTGACTCGCCAAAACTGATGATGGACACTTTGCTGCAAGCCATTCCCTATTATCGCTATGTAGGCCAGGAAAAAGTCCGCATTACCAGCTTTGGCAAACCTGATCAGCAGAGCACCTGGCTGGATAAGCTCGGTAGAAAGTGGTCGTATTACCTCTGGTTCAGCGACCATAACAACACCTTCCTCACTAGCCACTGTCTGCCGCACCCAAAAGGTGTGCTCTGCAACATGACCGTGAAATCCGCAGGTGCTCTCAAGCTAAATTATTTAGGGACCATCAAGGACAACAGCGACGAAATAGCTGTTGGCTATGAAGGCGACGTGGATGACTGGGCTGAATATCTGTCCTTGGGCGATAACTATCTGCCCGCCTTTTTCCAGAACGCCGCAATTGCCCGGGAAGACAACAAGCTGAAGGTAAAACTCAAAGATTTCCAGTTTGCCTTTAGCAATCCCAAGATCAGCGGCAAATCCTCCCTGCACCTCCACCTTGGCTATGCCAACGACCAGCTCTTAGCTGAGGATTTGGTGCACTTAGAGCTATTTCCCCAAAAAGGCAACCCGACACAATACAGCATCCGCCCCCTGTTTGAGGCCAGTGCCTTTGATCAGGAGAGCTACAGCGCGAGTTGGGGCGAGGCCGCGCAAGGTAAAGGCGAATTTTCTGGCAAAGTGATCGACAAAGACAACCGCCACATTATCCAGAAGATTGCCCCACAGACCAAGAAAACCCTGACCACCTTTGACAACCAGAAAATCGACAAGGTGTATGCTGTTGGCTGCGCTTACAAAACAGCCGCAGAAGAGGAAAACGACATTGAGAAGGACTGCGACAGCTTCTTCAAAGGGATTGAGTTCTTCTGAGCAGAAACGCCGGGACTCAGCAGCGTTTTCTCGCAGGTAGCACTGAAAAGATACGCCGTGATCATCCCCATCTTCATCCCGCATGAAGGCTGCCCGCACCGTTGTCTGTTCTGCAATCAGCATCGCATCAGCGGCCAGGTCGGGAAACCGGTGACAGCAGAGGCTGTACAGGCAGAGATTCAAACGTGGCTGGAGAGAACCCCGCCCCACCAGAAGACGCAGGTGGCTTTTTATGGCGGCAGCTTCACGGCTCTGCCTCGCTTGCGGCAAAAAGAGCTGTTGAACGCCGCCGCACCTTTTCTGGAGTCAGGGCAGGTGCAGTCGCTCCGGCTTTCCACCCGGCCTGATTGCCTTGATGATGAGCAAGCCGCCTTTCTCAAGGCGCATCAGGTCGCGACAGTCGAGCTAGGCGTGCAGTCCATGAATGAGCAGGTGCTTGCTCTTGCTCGGCGGGGCCATTCTGTGGCTGCGGTGGAACAGGCAATGCTTGTGCTGCGACAAGCCAAGCTGGAAATTGGCATCCAACTGCTGCTTGGTCTGCCTGGCGACAAGCGCGCCTCGCTGCGGCACACGGTTGAGCAGGTAATTCTCCTGCGGCCTGACTTTGTGCGCATCTATCCGATCCTGGTGCTGCGTGGCAGCGGGCTGGCAGAGCTGTATGAGCAAGGCCGTTATCAGCCCTTCAGCCTGGATAAGGCGGTGCTCCTCGCGGCCTTCATGAAAAAGCGTTTTGCCCAAGCTGGCATCCCGGTTATCCGGCTTGGGTTGCAGGCCGGAGCGGAATTGGAGTCCTCGTTACTCGCTGGGCCGTGGCATCCCGCCTTTGGTGAGTTGGTTAGCTCGCGCTTGATGTTTCGACAAACGAAAAAGCTCCTGGCCCAAGCCAAGACCAACCAGGTTTGCCTGCAGATCAACCCGCGAGATCAGTCTGTGTTTCGAGGCATAAAGGCAGCAAATATCGCCAGACTCGAGCAGCTCGGCCTCTGGCAACGTATCAGCTTAGTTACCGATCCTGCGCAGGAAAGAGGCTTCATAAAAATGGTCGCCAGAGAGGAGTGCGGCTCGTTTACCCAGGAGTTTGGCTCGGTAAACAAGAGTTGTTGCCGAGCCACAACCTTCTCTGGCTTGGCAACAAAAGGTTCTGGTTAAGCAACAAAGAGTTCTGGCCGAGCCACCAAGAGTTGTTGTTAAGCAAGAACCTTCTTCTGTCGAGCAACAACATTCTCTTGCTCGGCCACAAAATGTTGTTGTTGAGCCACAAAGAGTTCTGGCCGAGCAAGAAAGAGTTGTGGTTAAGCAAGAACCTTCTTTTGCCGAGCCACAACCTTCTCTAGATCGGCAAGAAAAGGTTGTTACTAAGCCGCAAAGAGTTGTTATTGAGCAACCAAGGAGTTCGGCTCCTTGTTCTATCTAACACAGGTGGTTTCATTGCAGAACTGCCTTACCAACAAAAAGAAAAACATGAATCCAAAGAAATTGAAAGTATTGTCATTGGTCTTAGCCTCGCTGTTGTTCATCTCCTGCGATAAACCAGAGAAGCCAGCGGAGAAAAAAATCGAACTGCCCAAACCGGCATCCATGCTCACCTTGGTTCCAGACGACACCATCTTCTTTGCCGGGGGATTGGAACCTGTTCCATTGAAGGAATGGACACAATGGAGTATAACGCATTTCAATCTCAGCAAAGAAATGTTTAATCCGCAGGAAATCCAGAAGCTGCGCGAGGAAGCGAAGACGGATGGACAGCGTCTGGCTCTCCAGATCTGGGAGGACTACCTGGCCACCCTGCTTGCCTTGGACACCCAGTTTGCCAGCTGGGGATTTGCGGAAAAGCCACAGCTGGCCTCCTATGCCATTGGGCTGGCACCGGTTCTTTTGCGGATCAATTTGCAGGATGTGCAGCGATTCAACACGAAAATTGCGGAACTTGAAGAAAAGGCCAAGGTCAAGGCAAAGGTAGAAACCTTGGGCACCGCCACCTTTCGCCGCTATGCCCTGAATGAGCAGGAACCGCTCGCCCATTTGATCATCGGCGTAGATGGTAACGATGCGGTGTTCATGATTGATGTGGGGATTGAGAGCCAGCAAACGCTCGCGTTAGCCTTAGGCCAGAGCAAGCCAGAGAAGTCGCTGGCCCAGGGAAACCGGCTCAAGTCGCTGCAAGAGAACTACAAGCTGCTGGCTTCGTCACTGGTCTATCTTGATCATCAGCAAATCCTGACCGGACTGACCACCAAGGACGGCAACCGGATGGCCAAGATGGTGCAACAGCTAGCCAGCAAGCTCAAGGAAGAGAACAAAGGCTGGCTGAATGAATTGCACAGCGAAGGATGCCGCAAAGACCTACAAACTATGGGCGCAAACTGGCCGCAAACGGTGTTTGGCTACACTGCCTTTGATGTGAAGGCCAAGCCGTCCAAAGTAGATGCCCTGATGGTGGTAGAAAGCAAGGACAAGCCGCTCTTGGAAGGACTGAAATCGCTGCGCGGCTTTGTGCCTTACTATAGCAAAGAAGCTGTTTTTGCGCCTGCGGTCTTTTCCTTTGGCCTTGGCTTGAGCGTGGAGAATGTAGGGCCATTTCTGATGAAGCAATGGACAGAGATCACCCAGAAGCAGTACAGTTGCTCCTTCCTTAAGGAGATGCAAACGGACTTGCAGGCAAAAAATCCCGCAGCCGTGGGCTTCGCAACCAGTATGGCCTCAGGTGTACGGGGTTTATCCTTGTCTCTCCTGTCCTTGTCTTTAGAAAAAAAGGAAGGAATGGCCACACCCATGCCCAAAGAGCTGGAGGCAGTCGTCAGTCTCTCGGCAAAAGACCCTGCTGCCTTGGTGCAGACGGTTGCAGCAATGGTGCCGCAGCTGGCAACCTTACAAATTCCCGCTGATGGCACGCCAGTCCAACTGCCCTTGCCGATGCCTTTGCCTTTCACGCCAATGGCGGCCATCAATGGCTCGCATCTCACCGTCTATGCTGGGGCAAAAGCGGAACAACTGGCCAAAGAAATGGGCAAGATGTCGCTTGAATCCTCGCAGGGCTTCCTAGCCAGCTCTCTTGACTATGGCAAATACTATGGCCTCATCGGCGATGTCGTTGCCAGCGTGGATAAAAAAGAGGGGCAACAGCAAGCTACCCCTCAGATGCTCTCCATGTTCGAGGCCATGAAACAAGCCAAGGTGCGCGTTCAAACAAAACTGGATTTTACGGAGCGCGGCCTGGAAATGACGATGGACATGACCTCGCCTGAGTAAGTTGCAAACCAAGCCCCGGTAGCGTTTGTTCAGCAAAAGTTACGCTGCCTCTGCCAACAGGGGATAACCCATCGCTTCGCGTTGGGCTACATAATGTTGGGCCACCTGCCGGGCGATGTTGCGAATCCGGCCAATGTAGCGTGTCCGTTCGGCCACGCTGATTGCTTTGCGGGCATCAAGCAGATTGAAGCTATGCGAGCATTTCAGGCAGTAGTCATAGGCTGGCAGGATCAAATTCTTCTCTACCAGCTTCAGGGCATCGCGTTCATAGTTATTGAAGCTGGCGATTAGGTCGGCGACATTGGCCTCTTCAAAGTTGAAAGCGGAGAATTCCCGCTCGGCCTGGAGGAATATCTGGCCGTAGGTTACGTCGCGGTTCCACTGAATGTCATAAACTGACTCTTTTTTCTGGAGATACATAGCCAGTCGCTCTAAACCATAGGTGATCTCCACCGTGACTGGATACAGCTCCAGCGAGCCTGCCTGCTGGAAGTAGGTGAACTGCGTTACCTCCATGCCGTCGAGCCAGACCTCCCAGCCAAGGCCGGACGCGCCCAGTGTTGGCGATTCCCAATCGTCTTCAACAAAGCGGATGTCATGCTCAAGCAGGTTAAGGCCGAATTCCCGCAGGCTGCCAAGGTACAGCTCCTGGATGTTGCGCAACGAAGGTTTGATCACCACCTGATATTGGTAATAGTGCTGGAGACGATTGGGGTTCTCACCGTAGCGACCGTCTGTTGGCCGACGTGAAGGCTGGACGTAAGCGGCTTTCCACGGTTCTGGCCCCAAGGCTTTCAGCAGGGTAGCGGGGTGAAACGTGCCTGCGCCGACTTCCATGTCGTAGGGCTGCATGATAACGCAACCGACCGATGCCCAATATTGGTTCAAAGCGGCGATGATCTCTTGAAAATACATGGCGGGGGAACCTCCTGCTGGTTAAAGTTGACAGTCTGCGTAGCGTACCTCTATGCAGCACAGTATTTATGGTCTTTTTTCCCCTTTGTCAACGTATGATCCCATTGCTCTTGCCTTCTGCTCTTCAGCGCATACTCCAAGAAAGCCGCACCATCGCTGTGGTTGGCCTTTCCCTGAAACCAGAACGTCCCAGCTATCAGGTTGCTCGTTATCTGCAAGAAGTAGGTTATCAGATTATTCCGGTGAATCCTGGGCAGAGCGAAATTCTTGGTGAACGCTGTTATCCTGATCTGCGTTCAGTACCTGTCGCTGTTGATGTGGTTGATATCTTTCGCCGCGCTGAGGAGGTAGAACCCATTGTCTGTGAGGCCATAGCTATCAGGGCAAAGGTGATCTGGATGCAGCAGGGTATTGTCAATGAAGCGGCAGCTCGGCTAGCTGAACAAGCTGGACTGACCGTAGTTATGGATCGTTGTCTGAAAGTGGAGCTGGAATGGATGCGAGGCGCGCTTTCCCGTTGCCCAGTGCTGCCATCTAGCGTATAGTTTTTTTGCTCGGGGTCTTGTATTCTAGAAGCCGAGCAACACAAAGGAGCAGGTGCTGTTCCTGCCCTTGGCAGTTTTTTTCTTATAAAAATAGGGAGGCAGTAGGATGAAGGTCGTGGCATTCAACGGCAGCGCACGTAAAGGCGGCAACACCGAGACACTGATCCGCTATGTGTTTGAGGAACTGGAAAAGGAAGGCATAGAGACCGAGCTGGTCAATCTGGCTGGGATGCATCCGCACGGTTGCATCGCCTGCTACCAATGCTTTGCCAACAAAAACCGCCGCTGTGCCGTAACGACCGACTGTATCAACGACTGCATCGCCAAAATGGATGAGGCAGACGCTATTATCCTCGGTTCACCTACCTATTTCGCCGACATGAGTTCCGAACTCAAGGCCTTGATCGACCGGAGTGGCATGGTTTCCCGGGCTAACGGCGACATGTATCGCCGCAAAGTTGGGGCAGCGGTGGTTGCTTGCCGCCGTGGCGGCGCAATTCATGTCTTTGACTCGATCAACCACTTCTTCACCATCGGCCAGATGCTTATTGTCGGTTCTTCTTACTGGAACATCGGCATTGGTCGGGAAAAAGGAGAGGTCGCCGCTGATGCGGAAGGCGTAGCCACTATGCGCACCTTGGGCCAGAACATGGCCTGGCTCCTGCAAAAACTCAAGAGCTAATCCGGTCTTTCCGCCTCCCGCGCCCGCTATCGGTTAAATCTGCCAAAATAACAATTGACCGCAGGCTTTCCGGGCCGTTATAACTGAAGCAGGGTCTGGCTGCAGCTGCCGCCGGATATGATCGAGATTTGCCCCCTGTTCCTGCCCCAGGGCAGACAGGAAAGGAGCGTTTTCATGCTGGTGATCTGCGAGGACTGCGCCAAAAAATATCATATCGACGAAAGCCGGATCAAAGGGCAGCGGGCTAAGTTTGCCTGCAAAGCCTGTGGCCACATTATAGTGGTGGAGAAGCCAGAATCGTTGCCTGACAGTGCGGTACCCACAGCGAGTTCTGACCTAGCTCCGGTAGGTTCCCTCAATACCTTGCCTGAGTCGGACACTGACAAGGTTGTTATCCAGCCAGGCCGGAAGGCGGCGGAGGCTGCCGCTTTCTCTGCTACCACAGCCAGAGGTCGGGGCAACCCCTTGCTTCTGCCGCTGTTAGGCATAATGGTTGTCGGTTTTTTATTGTCAGGCGGAGCCTTCCTCTTTCTTTATCTCCGGCATGTCCCAGCTATGATTAGGCAGGAAAGCGAGCTACGCAGCCTTGCCTTAGCCGTCTCGCTGGAGCAGGCTGTCAAAACGCCTCTCCTGCGCAAAGATTATTTATTGGTCAACCAAGAGACCCAGCGGATGGCCAAGCTGCCGGGCGTAGCTTATGCGGCTGTGGTGAACGAAAAAGGCTTGGTAGTAGCCGGATTCTTCAATATCATGACCGGTTTTGACGACCGGTTTAGCCAAAAGGTCAAGGAAAAGGGCTTTCCAGTCGATGTTCTGGCCCAGAACGGCCTTAAGACCGGGGCTAAAGAGGGGAGTGTCCGCATCAATATGGGCGGCCTGCCAGTTGATGACCGGGTATTGGCACTCACTGAAGGCAACGGCGAGGTCCATGTCGGTCTGCCTGCGCTTGAATCTGGGCAAAGCCTCAGCCAAGTCCTCGTCTCGCCCTTGCTCCTGATTCCCGCAGGGCTGGCCTTGCTCTTTGCTGGCCTACTCCTTGTCACAATCGACTGGCTGGTCATCCGTCCAGCCCGGACTCTGACCAATACGGCTAACCGGATCAGTCTTGGCGAGCTGGATTTGGCCATTGCCGCTGTTGGCTCCCGCGAGATGCGGGATCTAGGCCTGGCCTTAGAGCGGATGCGCCATTCTGTCCGCATCGCTGTGGAGCGGATGATTGCCAAGCCATAATAACATATCATGAAGAAGATCGCGTTCGTTCTGCTTACCCTCCTCTGCTCCGCCTCTGTTCAGGCCGAGGAGCTGAGTCTCTCCATTCAGCCGGTCTTTCCGCCAGAAAAGCTCACCGCGATGCTCGCACCGTTGGCAGAAAAACTCAGCGTAGTGGCCAAACGTAACGTCCGGCCAATGCTGACCAAGAATTCTGCTGAATACGAGACCGAACTGCTCCGGGGTAAGATCGCCATTGGCTACCAAAGTCCGCTGCTCTACGTCAAGGCTGCTGACCGGCATGAGGTACTGGTCACAGCGGTAGAGGGAAAAAACGGCACTCAGCTCCGTGGGATCGTGATTAGCAGGCCAGAAACTGGGATTGCCAAAGCCTCTGATCTGAAAGGCAAGCGGATCATGATTGTCGGCAAAAACTCGGCAGGTGGCTATCTCTCCCAGAAACAGACGCTCAAGGAAGCAGGTCTCAAGGTGGAGCAGGATTGCCAGCTTATCGAGGCAACAGAGAACCGGGAGGAAAATGTTATCATTGCCGTCAGCCTCGGCGAGACCGATGCCGGATTCATCACGGAGTCAGCCCTGCATAAAGCCGACGACTATATCGTGCCTGGCTCAGTAACCGAGGTTATGAAGACCGCCCCCTTACCCAACTGGGCCTTGTCGGTCAATCGCGCCTTACCGCAGGATCTCAAGGAGAGCCTACAAGCTGCCCTGACCGGGTTACCAGAGAACGATCCCGCCTTGGCTGCCTTGGGGATCAGTGGCTTCAAGGCCGCCCAGGACGCAGACTACAATCCTGTCCGCAGCCTAGCCGAATGAGAAGAAAAACAGCCCTGGGACACGCCCATGCTTCTGCCACGCGAAAAGCCATTCCTGAGCGGTCTGAACAGCTACTATCTTGATGTTGAGAAGTTCATTCAGCATCTGCAAGGAGAAATCGGCACAGGCTGTTTGTACGGCAAAGGATCGGATCAGGAGCTGATGGTCTATTTTGACGAGTCGGATATTGTTCGCGGTCTGACCCAAAACAAGGGCGAGCACGCCTTGGCTTCGGAGCAGCTCGATCATATCCTTGCTGCGCTGACCCAACGCAACTTTCAGGTTGCGGTCTATTATCTTGATCCTGATTCCATCTTTTTTTGGGGCCAGCTTCCTGCCTTCCGTCGAGCTAAGTCGAAACTCTCTTCAAACAAAGTCAGCCTCCCAGATTTAGTTTTCCGGCTCAATCAGAAGAATTTCTCCGGCTTTATTGAGGTGGATGTGAAAGGCCGGAGCGATTGTGCCGTTCTCTTCTTTCATCAAGGCGAACGGCGGGGCGGTTCCTACTACTGGGGTACAGGCGGTCTTAGTCCTGCGGACGATGACTACAACACCCTCCTGGCCATGCTGCAAAAAAGCGGCGGCACTTATAGCTTAGGCTACTTTACCAGCGACCCAGTTGCCCCTGCGCCTGTCCCGGAACCACCGATAGTGGTTGCAGAGGAGGCTGTCCCTGTTCCTCCCGTCAAGCTCTCCCGCATCCCCACGGATATTGACCATGCGGTCAATGAATTCCTCGCTATTTTCCTGGAAACAGCCAGTTCCAAAAGCGGTTTAGATCCGCTGCTGGAGCTAAAGCTGAAGTTCATTGACTTCGTTTCCATCTATCCGGTGCTTGACCCCTATGGCAAAGCCTGCGTTCTCCATGCAGATGGCAGCGTCACGTTTGCCGACGACATTGCGGCCAAGGCAGGCGCAGAGGGGATTGTTGACTGCGCTTGGATGGTCGTTGAAGAACAAAAGCTGCACAAAAAATTCCGCGCGGGCCTCAAAAAAATGGCAAGTAAAGATGTCTTGCAGGCGCAGGGTATTGAGGTAGAACACTGATCAGGCCGCTCCACGTGCCCTTATCTCGAATGATACTCGGTTGGAAAGGAGTTCGGCTTGGCCGCAAAGGAGTTTTGCCGACTTGAAGAGGAGTTTGGCCAAGCAAGAAAGGAGTTCTACTCGGGAAGAAAGAAGTTTTGCCGAGTAGGAAAGGAGTTTAAGTCGGCAGAAAAGGAGTCTTGCCGACTCAGAAAGGAGTTCGGCTCGGCAGGAAAGAAGTTTGGCCGAGTAGGAAAGGAGTCCGGCTCAGTTCCAAAGGAGTTTGGCCGACTACAACTCCTTGCCAAGCGAGCAAAACTGGAGCATTTTGTCCGAGCCTTGCTTCCTTACCCCTGCGCTTTCCGTACCTATCTCGGTTTATTCAAGCACACCTGGCTGCGACAGGCGATTGCTTGTTTTCCCTGCGAGTAGGCCGCAGGCAGCGGAGATGTCTGCGCCCCGACTTTTGCGGATAAAGACGGTGTAATGCGCGTCCATCAGGATCTGTTGAAAGCGAAGCAGCCGCTCAAAGGGCGGGCTGGTGTAGGGCAGGTCGCCCCCCTCGTTCATCGAGAGCAGATTGATCTTGCAGGGCACCTCGCGCAGCAAAGCGGCCAGTTTGCGGGCATCGGCATCCGAGTCATTGATGCCGGCAAAGAGCGTATATTCAAACATGATCCGCTGCCGCTTCTTGTTGGAATAATTTTTGCAGGCAGTCAGCAGTTCTTCGATAGGCCAGCGGTCATTGACCGGCATGAGTTGGCTGCGGGTTTCGTTGTCTGCCGCATGGAGTGAGACCGCCAGATTGACTGTGGTTTTCTGACCCAGTTCCAGCATCTGCGGCACCAATCCGCAGGTGGAGACCGTGATCCGCCGGGCAGAAAAATCTAAGCCACGCTGCTCAGTGAGGATCGAGAGTGCGGCCAGCAGGTTGTCAAAATTGGCTAACGGCTCGCCCATGCCCATGAAGACCAGATTGGTCAGATTCTTCTCTGGGCCAGGCAGATGCCCTGCATTGGCCCGCATCCAGTCCTGCGTTGCACAGATTTGATTAACGATCTCGGCCCGGCTGAGATTGCGGCGAAAGCCCATCTGCCCGGTCAGACAGAAGCGGCATTTCATTGCACAGCCTGCCTGCGAGGAGACGCAGAGGGTGTTCCGGTCTTCCTCCGGGATCAGCACGGATTCAATCATCAGGCCATCCTCCAGTTGGAAGCCAAACTTCACGGCCCCGTCTGCCGAGACCTCTGTTACCGGCTCCGCAAAACTGCTCATAAAGGCCTGTTCAGCCAACACCGCCCGGAACTCCTTGGCCAAGTCAGTCATCTGGTTGAACGCTGTGATGCCAGGCCGATACAGCCAGGCTAAAAGCTGACGGCCTCGGAAGGCTGGCTGGCCGAGCGAGACGGCGTATTCCACAAGTTCGTCCTGAGTGAGATTTTTCAGGTCGGTTTTCTGTCTGTCTAAAGTCATTAACTCATCTCTCCAGGGGAAAGTTTTTGCCCCTGCTGTCTGGTGTTATAATCCCCGCAACCATTCCGGTTTAAGACGCGCAGTTCCGGCTAAGGCCTGATCAATTGTGGCGAGAAAGTGCTCCCTATCCTTGGGTAGGCGGCCAGCCAAGGCGAAATAGTTGGAAGCATGATTGGCCTGAAACTGGCAGCGGAAGTCCGCCAGTCTGGCCAGCATGGTGCGGAGTTCCTGAAACAACCCAATTTGATCTGGGAGCTGAAAACGCCCTTCATGGACGGCCCGGCCCAGCTCGGTGTTATCCAAGAGCATCAGGGTCAGCACAGCAATCTGATTGGGCTGCATCTGACTCAGGACAGCGGCGGTGTCTTCAGCGTGCTGCTGCGAATAAACCGTCCCGCCAATCCCCAGCAGGCAGGTCACGGAGAGAAAAATCTCGGCCTCTCGTACTCGACGGCCAGCGGCAAGCATCTCGGCAGCAGTCGCGCCTTTTTTGATCTCCAGCAACACCTGCTCACAGCCACTTTCTAGGCCCATATAGATGCGGCCCAAGCCAGCGGCCTTCAGTGCGGCAAGTTCGTTTGGAGAGCGTTTAAGGATACTGCGGCAGTTGGCGTAGAGACTGATGCGGCGCACCCAAGGGAGTTCTTTGCGGATCCTTCGGAAAAGATTGAGCAGCCTTTGCTGTGGGATGACCAAGGCATCGCCGTCAGCTAAAAAGACCGTTTTGAGCTTGCGGCAGTATTGGGTGGCAAATTCCAGATCAAGATCGATAATCCCTTCGTCCTTGATTTGGAATTTCTGCTCAGGATCGCGGTAGGCACCGCAGAAGGTGCAGCGGTTGTGCGAACAACCGACCGTCACCTGGAGAATGATGGAATCAGCCTCGCTCGGAGGTCGGATAATGTTGCCTTGATAGTGCAAGCGAGCTATTCAGCGTGGCAGATTATTGGCAGTTTGATTCAATATATTGAAATATTCTGCCCTGAATATTTGCTTGCACATTATATTCTCGACATGGATTGCCGAGACGAACCGGTGAGACGGTGTAAAAAATACCATTCAAGCCGCGCCAGGAAACAGGGCCGTGGTAATTAAGAGCCTTCATGAAGGCATCTTGATCGGTACTGCTCATTGAAGCCATAATCGCTGCTTTGTCGTTTTGCGGCGGTGGGATTGCTCTGCTGGCAGGCGGGAAGGCATTGGCGATATTTGCGCAGGCAGCATAACAGCGCAGGGACCTACCTTGGATATTTGCCTGGATGCTGTACTCTCGGCAATTCCCTTTGATCGAGGCTGGGATGACAACATAGGCACCACCCGGTCCTTTCCAAGGAGTGGCAACACCTGCCCCTTGTTTCATCGCCCGATGAAATATCTGAGAATCAGCATTGTCCATGTACATCTTTATTTCTGCACAGGCTACATTCTGGGCTACAGGCTGCGTTTGAACTGGCGATGGCGCAGGCAGAAACTGCTGAACTATTTTTTCCGGCAGTTGCTGAATTGGCATCTCCGGCATTGCCACTGGCTGCTGTACAGTAGAAGGTAGGCTGCTTCTGTTTTCCGGCATCAGTTCAGGGGCTGAAGGTGCTGCTTGAACAGGTGCCTGTTGCTGGACAGGAATCGCCTGCGGCGTAGGTGGTAGAACTGGAATCTGCGCTGCTTGCGAATTCTGATCAGGAAGTATTGATGCTATTCCTTCTGAAGATGCCACAATTTCCTGAACCGATATTGTTGTCTCGGCAGGAGGAATTGCACTTGGCGGAGCAAGCTGCTCTGCTTCAGGCTTTGGCGACAGATAGCGATCTTCTGTCCCTGAGATACCTTCAAGAAGAACATAGGACTGTTCCTGCCCAAAGAGCTGCCGCCGTTCAGCTGTTGCTTTGCTCTGCTGCTCTGCTGTTTCCGCAATCACTAGCTGCCGTTCAGTGCGGTCTTGTTCTGCTGCTATTTTTCCTTGTAGTACTTCTCCAGTTGGTAAAGTAGAGGCAGATAGCGCAAACGTTTCCTGAGACAAGAGAGACTTGACGACTTCTGCTGTTTGCGAAGCAAGAGCGAGGTAGGCGATCAATGCTATAAACAGATAAATGACAAAGAATGCTGCTGAGAGAATTCTGCTGATAGTCTTAGCTGAATCAGGCGGTATTTCTTTTTTACGAAGAATGCAGAATGCGGAGCGATTGGCAGCGAAATATATTGCGGCCAGAAAAATCAAGCCGAGAAAAACATAAAGGAGAGGCAAGTTCATCTAAACATTCTACCCAGTATTGCAGTAAAAACGCTTTTAAAGCTTGATTTACAGAACATCTGATGCGTTTAAACGCAAGGCTGGGATGTGAAATCATCGCTTATGCTCTTTCAGAAAGAGCATAAGCCTTCCTCGTTTTCACGGCAAGGTGTCCGGTAGAAAAGAATATTCAATATAAAAGGAAAACGCATGACCGTCAAGGGGACTTTCAACATACTTGGATTAGGGGTAGTTTTAAAAAACTCAGCAAACCGGTCATGCTTCTTCTTTTTCATCTGCGCTCAACATCAGCTTTGGCTAACTGGCCAAAAACTGTTCCCTACATTACACGTCTCCCTTGGATAACCCTGAGCAGCACTACGATAATAGCAACAACCAGTAGGAGATGAATAAGTCCTCCCAAGGTGTAGCTGCTCACCAATCCCAGTGCCCATAGGATCAACAGTATTGCTGCAACAGTCCACATATAACTCTCCTTTTATAGTTTGGTTAGCTGATGGTTGATTTTTCCTCATCTGCGTGGCATCTCCCGCAGGAATGCGCCGGAGCGAATTTCAAATTCTCCGATAGTAAACACAACACCCGGGTGCTTCGGCTCATACACCGTCACTTGCACATGGTGCGGACGGTCTTTGTGATGCTGAATGAGCCATGCTCCTGGAAGAGGTATCTGGCCGCACCTGACTGGAGGAGACTGACGGTCCGCAGGACGATCTGGGTACCAGATACGGCACTTGCCAGGCCGTGGATAGTGCCTTGTCGGGATGTTCAGGCGCGCATAGCCGTGTTCTTGGAAGTACGAGCCGCGACCTTCTTCATGCCGCTGCTCCTCACGAGGCGGATTTTGTTCCTTGTGAGGATTTTTTTTGAGGTAATGATACTTGTCTTCATTCCCTTTCGCTGATCCTTCATCAGCGCAAACAGCACTGAAGCAGCAACAGACTGCGGCCACAGAGCATATCTTCATAAGTCGTTGCGTATTCATGGCTCCTCAGCCTCCCTATGAAAAAAAGGAGCGTAATCCAGTTATAAACCTTGTTTCAAGATCGTCTTGTCTTAAAATCAGCTAGCTACTATAGCGCAGGTCGTAAATTGGGCTAAATACGTCCCGATAAAATCAGCACAATCAGAACTAAGACAACGAGTCCAAGCCCGCTGCTTGGATAGTACCCCCAACTTCTGCTGTGGGGCCATGTGGGCAAGGCACCGACGAAAAAAAGAATCAGCACAATCGCCAAGATCATTGTAATACTCATGCTGCCGCTCCTTTTAAACTGTCCGGTTTCGCCGCCGACGGCTGACCTTGAAACATGCGCCAGCCGTCAAGCTGCGCCGACAGGCTAATTAGTTTTGACCTCTTCAACTGTCATCAGATTATTGACGCTGACCACACCCTGAATACCAGCAACGAGTTTAGTGACTAAAGACTTTTCAGCATCGTTCTTCGCAATGCCGGTCAAGGTCACGTCGCCGTCCTTGGTTGCAATCTTGGTGGTGATGGAGCTGGTCGAGCGATGCGTCAGCAAGGCCATCTTGACCTGCGCAGTAACTGATGCGTCATCAATCTTCTCGGCCATCGTCTGCGTCTCCGGCTCAGGAGCCGCTGCTGTCGTCATCTCATTCTTCACTTCTTTCACGCCGTTAATATCCTTGGCATATTCAGCGGTAAGCTCCTTCTGCGCCTGACTGGCTGCTTCGCCTTTCAGGGTCACAATGCCATCTTTGACGCTGACTTCTGTCTTCATGGCGTTGACATTGCGATGATACATGAGAGAGCCTTTCACTTTCATGCTGATCCAGATGTCAGACTTCTCAGCAGGCCGCTCGCCGGTGATCTCAATCTGATTTTCCACGCTCTTGATATTGGGCAGGGCTTCGGCGATGTTCTGGGCCATCAGTCTGCCGCTTTCATCAGACACGCTGCCTGAGAGAATGACTGCGCCTTCTCTTGAGCTGATTTTGATTTTCTCATCCTTCAGATATCTTTTGTAAATGAAGCTCTGTGTGAATGAAGATTCAATGCGGTCATCTATCTCCGCCGACATCACAGGTGTGCTGGTCGCTGCCAGCACGACCGCAGCGGTAGCTACAGTCAAAACTGAAAAATACATAGTTTTCATTACTGTCCTTTTTTTCCTTGTCTTTCAGCTCATGCTGAGAGAGGCAGGTAACATACCTGTCTCTCTTGCTTTACCCTTTCACTCTCAATCAATTACACGTGATGCCCATACTCTTTAGCGGCTTTTTTGTCAGCTGATTTCTCGTGCTTTCCTTCTTTCTTCTTATGATCATCGTGTTTCGCGGCAGCAGAACCAGTTGCTGCTTTTGATTTTTGCTCGTCACTGCTCATCTTTTCGATATCGTCATTCATTGCGATTCTCCTCTGCTCAAGTTCTACGAATACGCTCATAGAGACAGGCGAGATTGCCCACCTCTCTTGCTTTATCCCTTCACGCTGAATCGGTCACGCCTGCTGTCCAGGTGCTTTTTCAGCTTTCTTGTCTGCTGAATCTTTATTCTTGCCCTCATCTTTCATCTTCTGGTGACCAGCGTGCTTCATGTCCTCATTATGCTTGTCCTTCGCTTTTTGCGGGACATTCTCCGGCTGGCAATTCGAGGGACAAGTGCTACTAGGATTGCTGTTAGGATAAGGTGTGTTCTCGTTCATTGCGATTTCTCCTTTGCTGCTCTTTTTACAGGCACGCTCTCAGAGACAAGCGGGATTGACTGCCTCTTTTGCTTTGTCCTTTCCGCGCTGACTTCATCCTGCTCACAGCTCCAGCGCGTCTTCAGCCTTGCCGCTGACTGTATCTTCTTCTCTCACTCTTGCCTTCATCCTTTGATGATCAGTACGCTTCCCGGCAGTGTAACAAATCCTGCCCGGCACTTGCTGAAATTCACCTGCGCTCTGACCCTTTCTTCTTGGTTTTTCACTCTTCATTACAACAACTCCTTTACTGCTCCCTGAAGGAAAGCCAAGCCAGTTTGCCTGCTTTTCTCTATTTATCCTTCCATCTCTACATGCCTAACACTTTCTCGGCTTGGCCGATCTTATCCTGAACTTTGCCTGACAAGTTCTCTCTCCTGCCCTCGGCTTCCAGCTCTTGATTGCCAATCAGCCTCCCAGCATCCTCCTTGATCTTTCCGTTCGCTTGATGGAATTTCCCTTCTGCGCGATCTTTCACGCTTGAGTGCTCATTCATTTCGATTTCTCCGGTGCTGCGATTTTTCAGAATCTGATTTCTTGCCATGCATACTGCTGGTGACGGCTTCGAGACCTCGCCGAACGCCGCCAAGGACTGCGGCTAACTGAAATAGAGTTTCCTCAATCCCAGGCTTGACCTCCGATTGAAATGCTTTCATCCAAGCAGCCACGTCATGAAAGGTTGCAATGCTGTCCTCGACCCGTTCTGTCTGCTCATGAATGGACAGAACAAGGCTTTTGACATCACTGGAAATTAAACTGACTTCACGGCTGACCGAAGCAAGCAGTTTCTCCGCTTCGCGGGCGGCCCGGCGAACCTGGACAAGGGCAAGAATTTCAAAAACAGCCCTTATCATCATGATTGCCGCAATGACCGTGACACTGACCGCCAGCAGTATTTCCATCGTCATTTCCCCGCGTTCAAACTTCCGCTGTACCGCCGGATGACTCAGTCTTTCTTTTCTTCGCCGCAGGCAAAAAGCTCTTTCACCTTCTTGCGGGCCTCTGCAAGATAGCGTTCCGCCTCTTTCTTCAGAGCCTCTGCCTGATGCTCGGCTTCCTCAATGATATCCTTTGCCTTGGCACTGACATCAGCGTACATTTCCTTGGTATCATCGACCGCCTCGCTGCCTTTGTTCCTGAAATCAGCCCTCAGTCTTTTTCCCGATTTCGGGGCGAGAAAAATGCCTGCCAATGCGCCCAGTACGCCACCCATCAAAAAAAACATCGCAAAATGGCTGGGGTGTTTTTCATATTCTGACATAATATTCCTCCTTTTCTTTCCTTTCCGCTGCCCGCTGAATCATCTGCGGTTCACAAGCTTGGTTTAATAATCACGGTAGCACCTGCGCCTCTGTTGCCAGTTGCTCCAGTGTTACCCGTATTTCCGGTTCTCCCTTGAGGCCCGGCTGCACCTGTGTAACCAGTATCTCCGGTGTTGCCTTGGTTTCCCTGTGCACCGTCAACTCCAGCTTCACCGGGGTTTCCCTGCGCTCCAGTTGCGCCTGTATAACCAGTGTCTCCAGTGTTGCCCTGGTTTCCTTGCGCACCATCAGCTCCAGCTTCACCTGTATAACCGGTGTTGCCAGTATTTCCGGTGTTGCCGGTCATGCCACGAGGGCCGGGAGGACCAGCGCAGGCACTCAGTAAAAGCACAAGAAACGATGCGACAAACAGGACGGCGCGTCCGGCTGCTTTCTTTGCAGCACTGGTGACAGGCGACGAGATGAGAGTATTCTTTTTCACGGCAGTTGCTCCCTTGGTGAATGCGATCAGCAATGCATTTCATTGCTGAGATTTTTCTCTCGAACAGGTTCTTCTTCTAAGGTTTTCTCCGGCAGTGGGCCGAATGAACGCAAGGATACAACCTCTGTTGCAAACTGCGGACCAGTTTGCCGAGAAAATAAAAAATTGTGGTATAAAAAGGACTTGCGTGCTGTGTGGCGGAAAAAAAACGGCGCAGCGGTGCTGCTGGCCTCAATATTTGGCCGAAAACCTCGGTATGTTGCGGGGCAAGGGGAGAAAGACGGGCGGCGCGGCGAAACGGCTGATCAGATTTGGGGGCGGCTGATGCCGAGCTTGTGCATTCGTGCGCGCAAGGTGCTGGCATTGATGCCAAGAATCAGGGCTGCGCCGTCCTTGCCCTCAATCCGCCATCTGGTTGCAAAGAGGATCTTGATGATGTGATTCCGCTCTGTCTCCTCTAAGGTCTGCGTGTCGGACGGCGAAGCAGGAGGGGCAAGAATCTTCAGCTCGTCGGTGAGATACAGCACTGGGCCGACGCAAAGAATCACTGCCCGCTCAATGACACCTTCCAGCTCCCGGATGTTGCCGGGCCAAGGATAGTCCTGCAAGGCCCTGATCGTCTCCTTGCGGACAGAGGTGATTGCTTTGCCGAGCTTTTTGGAGTACCGCTCGGCAAAGGCATGAACCATCAGCGGAATGTCTTCTTTCCGCTGCCGCAGGGGTGGCACGGTGAGCGGGAAGACGTTGAGCCGATAGTAGAGGTCTTGGCGGAACCGGCCCTTGCTGGCCTCTTCCTCAAGGTTGCGATTGGTGGTGGCCACGATCCGCACGTCCACTTTGACGGTGCGGGATGATCCCAGCCGCTCAAACTCGTTATGCTGAATGACCCGGAGCAGTTTTGCTTGGAGTTCAAGCGGCAGTTCGCCGATCTCATCCAAACAGAGGGTGGAGCCGTCCGCAATTTCAAAGCGACCTGCCTGCTTGGTGTCCGCTCCGGTGTAGGCACCTTTCTCACGTCCGAACAGTTCGCTTTCGATGAGATTGCCGGGCAGGGCCGCGCAGTTGACTGTGATCAGCGGCTGTTCCCGGCGCGGACTCATGTCGTGAATGGCAGCCGCAATCAGTTCTTTGCCAGTGCCAGTCTCGCCAAGGATAAGCACCGTGGTGTTGCCGGGCGCGACCTGCTCGGCCATGCGGAGGACATCTCTGAGGCCGCTGTCTTGGCCGATAATCCGGTTGAACTGATACTTCTGCCGCAGCTCTCTGCGGAAGAAAAGATTCTCAGCCTCAACCTGCTCCTGCAGCACATTGATTGCCGCCAGAGCTGTCTGCAATTCCGCTGTGCGCTCTTCGACGCGATGCTCCAGCTCCGCGCTGGCATTCAGCAAGGCCGCTTCAATCTGTTTCCGTTCGGTGATGTCGCGGATGTTACACTGAATCACTTCCTCCTGACCAGCCAGATATACATTGCTGACAAACTCCACCGCAATCAGGCGACCGTCTTTGGTCTTCAGCGGCAGATCGTTGTAGCGGACATATTTCTTCTGCTTCAGTTCCACGAACGCGGCCTTTGATGCCGCAACATCTTTGAACGCCCCTATCTCCCAAAGATTTTTCCCCAAAAAATCTGCATAGGAATAGCCCAGCATCTCTATCAGAAAGGGATTCACATCCGCAATCTTCCCTGTCTCGGCATCAAGGATCAAGATGCCGTCCCGTGCCGCTTCAAAAAGCCGACGATAACGGATTTCAGAAGATTTCATGCGTTGTTCGCTCTGTTCCATGCTGCCTTTGATGGAAGAAAGATGAAGGGCTGCGTGCGTCTTTTCACACGCCATGCGACCGAAGATGCGAATAATTTTGTTAAAAGTACAGCCTGTCTTTTCGCTAACACGTCTCCTCTCGTTAAACTGAGACCTCAATTTAAAAAACTACGCGCTCATTTTCTTTCTCGCGCTGCTCCATTCGTTAAAAGGACAGGCGAGAGGAAAAAAGTGAGGTCTTACTTTTTTCCACTAACAAGCCATAGAAAGAAAATGATCGCCCAGTTTCTTTCTATGACTGCCCATTTTATTAAACGGAGACCTCAGTTTAATAAAATGGCTCGTCATTTTTAAAAGATGACAGCCTCTTTCAAGAAAAGCAGAGGCCAGTATTTGCTCAGGGCAGGCCATTACCTGCCCCTGCTCGTGCATTATCCGTTCTTCTGGGCAAACTCCGCCATGAACTCAACCAACTTTTGCACACCCTCCAGCGGGAAGGCATTATAGATTGAAGCGCGGCAGCCACCGACATCGCGGTGGCCTTTCAGGCCATCCAAACCAACCGCAGCGGCCTCTTTAATGAACTTAGCCTCCAGCTCGGCAGTTGGCAGGTTAAAGGAGATGTTCATCAACGAGCGGCAGTCCTTCTCGGCATGGCCTCGGTAGAAATCAGTCGCGTCAATCGCTTGATACACTAAGGCCGCCTTTTCCTCATTGCGCTGCTCCATTGCCGCTAGTCCGCCTTGCTCTTTCAGCCAGCGCATGACCAGGCCGACGCAGTAAATGGCAAAGGTTGGCGGGGTGTTGTACATGGAACCCTTGTCCGCATGAGTCTTATATTTGAGCATCGCAGGCACGGTGGCCGGGCATCTGTCCAGTAGGTCTTCGCGGATGATGACAATAGTCACGCCCGCAGGCCCCATGTTCTTCTGCGCTCCAGCATAAATGATGCCGAACTTCGACACATCCACAGGCCGCGACATGATATCCGACGACATATCGCTGATCAACATGCAGCCTTTATCCGGGAAATTAGGAAAACGGGTGCCGTAGATGGTGTTATTCGAGCAAAGGTGCAGATATTCGGAATCATCGGCCACGCTGTATTCGTCATCGGTTGGCACATGCTTGAAGCGGTTTGGCTCGCCAGTGTAGGCCACTTCAACCTGGCCGAACGCCTTGGCCTCTTTGATCGCCTTGCCTGCCCAGACACCAGTATTCAGATAGGTAGCCTTCTTGCCCGGCCCCAGCAGGTTCATCGGCACCATGAAGAACTGCGAAGATGCACCGCCCTGCAAGAACAACACTTTGTAATTTGTCGGCACGACCAACAGCTCGCGGATCAGAGCATCAGCTTCATCAAGCACCGCCATGAAGTCCTTGGAGCGATGGCTCATCTCGATCAAGCCCATACCCTTGTTATTGAAATTGACGATGTCTTTGGCTGCCTGTTCCAGCACAGAATATGGCAGCACGGCTGGGCCTGGGCTGAAGTTGAAGATTCTCTCTGGCATGATATTAGGTTCTCCTTGAAGAAATTAAATAGATTGCTGGCGTAATGCCTCATACAGGACTATTCCGGCACTCATGGCCAGATTGAGGCTACGGATATGCGGATTGGTCATCGGAATGGTATAACAGCGGTCTGCGTAGAGTGCAAGGATTTCTTCAGGCAGCCCCTTGGTTTCCCGACCGAAAATCAAGTAGTCACCAGGAGTATAGCTAACCTGATGATAAGGCCGCTTAACCTTGGTAGTGAAGAGGAAAAGCCTGCGTTCGTCCTGTGCCTGAAGGAATTCGTCTAAGGTCTGCCAATGCTTGATATTGACGTGCGGCCAGTAGTCTAACCCAGCCCGCTTGAGATGCTTGTCTTCAGTGCTAAAGCCAAGTGGATGAACAAGATGGAGAACTGAGTCCGTGGCTCCGCAAAGCCGGGCTACGGAGCCGGTGTTTGGTGGTATCTCTGGCTCGACAAGAACGATGTTGAAGGGTTCTACAGGCATGGGATACAAAAAAATCAACTTGATTGAGAAAGTTCCTGCCAGAAGCATATACCCCACCTAGCAAGGAAAGGCAACTTTGCGGCAGATAAAAAAAGGGGCAGACCTTTTGGGCCTGCCCCTTCTGCGGCATTGAGAGAGCGAGTTAGACGTTATTCACCACAGGTACCTGCAAGAGCTGCGCCCCGCACAACAGCATGGGCAACAACATACACCTTTGGTGCATCAGCTTTGAGGGTAACAACGTAGCTATCAGAGCCAGAATGACCGTAAGTACCAGGAGCTGCTTTCGGCAGATATCTTGTTCCTACATACAGATGAGTCTCATCCAAGCTGAAACCGGAAAGCATCCTATAAGCAACTGCAACCTCTTTGCTTTCTTTGTAGGTGACATCCAATTCACCAACAAGAGTTCCTTTGCTGATGTCATTCTTTCCAGCAGCAGCGTAAATCGGCACCGTGAAACTGTCGCCCTTCTGCACGGCTAATTGCCATCCCCAGCGTTTGCTTCTAAGGAAATCATCCAGTTCTAAGTCACCTTTGTCTCTGTCAAGAAGGAGGTCGCCATTGCGATCACCAAAGGCAAATGCAGTTTCACAACCTTCTTCAACAACAGGGAGAGGCTGAGGGATGGGATCAGGAGGACAGATAAAGGAAACAGAAGAATACATCGCCCAACTACCGCCATTAATCGGCTGACCTTCAACCCAGCCGGTTTCGGTTTGATAACCACCATTGCCGTCAGGCTTACGCAGGGCTGCATGTGCTGCCAAATAACCCGTGAGATCACACAGCTCACCAGTACTTAAATCCTTCAGCGGTACATAGAAAGGATACGTTGTTGTTCCAGTAATATCACCTGATTTGTAGGGGAAATTTCCTATTTGGGGATTTCCTTGCTTACCCACAGGCATAAGAGCCAGATTCAGCCCTGTCCACAGTTGGGCTTCAGACAGCTCCCAACCATTGCTCATTTTGTAGGTAACGGTCATGAAGTCACCTACTACTTCGACGCAAACTTCACCAGCTTCGATAGACTGACCTGCCAGCATCCGCTGACATGTTCCTCCAGCAGGGGTATAAGCAACCTGCAACCCTGCTTGAGCAACGAAAGGAATGGAAGTCGCAAAAAATGCTGCCAGTCCGATCAGTCCATTGGTAAATACCGCTCCTGTGGTTTTCATAATATACCTCCCTGGTATATGAAGCAGGCAACCCGGCTGTCTCCCCTATTGGAGACCCGTGGCTTTCCGGCACCGCCTCGCGACGGTTGTGGCTTTGTCGGCTCCCTGGCACTGGATTACTTCATCCAGTTCCCCAGAAAGTCAGGCACCCGCAAGTAATAGCAAGCATTAACTGTGCATAGCCTTATGTCCTATTTAAGTGTACCCGACTCGTAGAAAATGTCAAATACATTCTTTCATAGTCGTCACCGTTAAATGAGGCCTTAGTAATACTCCTTTTTTACTCGCTGGCAAAGGAGTTGTACTCAGTAAAAGAGGAGTTCTGCCGACTTGGCAAGGAGTTATACTCGGCAGAAGAGAAGTTTGGCCGAGTAGGAAAGGAGTCTCGCCGAGTAAAAAAGGAATTTGGCTTGGCAAGAAAGAAATCTTGCCGACTAGGAAAGGAGTTTGAGTCGGCAAAACTCCTGTGTAACTCGGCAGGAAAGCAGTTTGGCCAAGGCGAACTCCTCTTTTGCCGAGTACAACTCCTTTCTGGCCGAGCCAAATTCCTTGGCAAACGAGTAGGACTCGTCCCTTGCTTATGCGAATTAGGAGTTGAACTGCTCGGATTTCACAAAAATAGCTGGTTACAGAAAGGTCTCCTAAAAAAGCACCTTTCCAGCACCTTTATTTTCCAGCGTATCCAAGAGGTCTATAAGGAAAAGCTCGGGCTGATTATCCCAAAAAAAACCAGCAAGGAGGGAAAAATGCTAAAAGCTGTTTTCAGTTACCGGTTTGAGCAGGTTGCTCTGTAGGGATTACCGTTGACTGCTGTGCTGAAACAGCAGCCTCAAGCTCAGGTGCTGGAGATAACTGCACTGCCGCTGGAGGAGGTGCTTGTATAAGATAAGAGAAGGGATTCCAGCCAGTGTATAAACAGAAGCCTGTGATGAACAGGGCGATCAGCAACAGAATGCAAACGGCTAAAGTAGCCGCCGAAACATGCGCAGGCTCGGCGAGTTTCTTGGCTGACATGGTACAGCTTTCTTGATTGAGCTTGCTGTTTTTCTGCGCAAGCAGCTGCTGGTGTTCTCGTTCAATAATGAATTTCTTTGCTGCTTCTGCACCGTCAATACCGAGGAGATTGGCATAGATCGCTACTTGACCACGGATAAAGGTAGTAGCAGGCAGATCAGCATAATTTTCATGCTCAATGGCCACTAAATTGGAGGCAGAGATATTTGTTTCTTTAGCAACATCCCGGATGCTTAGGCCTTTCTCTTTGCGGAGCTGCCGCAACATAGTACCAACGGTTGCATTATCCGTCTTTCGGGTTTCTTGCCGTTCGCCGCCCACAATTGCCTGCTTTTCTGTGCTGCTATGTTCTTGCTGGTTCATAATTTTTTGCTGAGGGTTGTGGTTGTTCTGCGGCTGCGCTGTCATAAAATCCTGATGTAAGCTCCGCTGCGGATTTCCTCAATCCACGTTTTGTAGCGCGCCTCCAGCTCCTGCTTACGCAGGATTTCGTGAATTTCGTTCCTGACTGACTCGTAAGGAGCCTTGGTTGTGTCCTGGCCAGAGGAGAGGAGCTTGAAGATTATAAAGCCGTCTGGAGTTTCTACCACTGGGCTAATACCACCAGGCTGAAGCGATGTCACCGCCTCCCGCATGGAGGGTGCCATTTCTTCAATCTTTAACACACCGATGTCGCCGCCGTCCGCAGCAGAGGGAAGCTCAGAACGCTGCCGGGCCAGTTCCTGGAAATCCTGACCTGATACGGCAAGATTACGCACTTCCTCGGCCTTCTTTTCAGCAGCCTGCTTTGAATCGCCAAAAGCAAAGCCGATTTGGAGCAAGTGATAACCCGAGGCTTTGGCCATGTAGTTTTCCTCGTAGTACGCCTTGATCTTTTCTTCCGGCACCACCACCTTAGAACGGACTGCGTAACCGACCAGCTTGGAGCTGAGGATCTGCTCCTTGAGGTTTTCGCGGTACTGCTGCTCGGTCAGTCCCATTTTCACCAACTCGGCCTTAAACTCCTCTTCGTTGACACCGCCGCGCTCCAAAATATCCTTCCGCGCGGCCTCAACTTCTGCGTCTGTGACCGAAATCTTCATCTGCTCGGCTTGCTGAAGGAGGAGATGTTTTTCGACCAACTTGGCAATCACGTTCTTCCTAGCCTGATGCAGGGCTTCGACCTGCTGGCTGGGTGAGACTTCTAGCTTGATCCGTTCAAAGACCGGTTTACCAGCCTCCTCGACTTCAGAAACAGTAATGACATCTTGATTGACCACAGCGGCACAGGAATCTATTACCTCGCCCGCCCTGGCCAAGGAGGCCAGCAGAAAGATAAACACGGCCAGACTACTGCATACGCTCTTCATCATATCTCACCCTGTGATCTGCACATCGAAGGAAGCAGAAAGGAAGCGGGCTGCCGCAAGCCCGCTTTCCTCAAACCCGGCAGCGGTGCGGCTCTTTAGGCTTTGCCTTCTTCCAACACCGCCTTGCGGCTCAGACGGATGCGGCCCCGACTATCAACATCCAGTACCTTAACCTTGATCCGATCTCCTTCCTTGAGAACATCTTCAACCTTGTTCACCCGCTGCACGGCCAGCTCAGAAATATGCACCATGCCGTCTGTACCTGGCAGGATTTCGACAAATGCACCGAAATCCTTGATCGTCTTAACCAGACCATCATATACCCTGCCGACCTCCGGCATGGCGGTCATCCCTTCAATCCGGGCGATCAGAGCAGCGGCGGATTCATTGGTCTTAGAGAAGATTTTGATTGTGCCATCATCATCCACGTCGATTTTGGCATCAAACTCGGCGGTCAGCTCACGAATGATCTTACCGCCTGGCCCGATGATATCGCGGATTTTGTCTTGGCTGATCTTCATGGTGACATAACGCGGCGCATGATCAGAAATTTCTGTGCGCGGAATGCCAAGTGCTTCTTCCATCTTGCCGAGGATATGCAGGCGACCCTCCTTGGCTTGAGCCAAGGCATTACCCATGATATCGCGACTCACACCATCGATTTTGATGTCCATCTGCAAAGAAGCGATACCAGAAGCCGTACCCACAACCTTGAAATCCATGTCGCCGAGATGATCTTCGTCGCCAAGGATATCGGTCAGCACCACGATTTTGTCGCCTTCTTTGATTAGCCCCATTGCCACACCAGAAACTGGGGCTTTAATCGGTACACCCGCATCCATCAGGGCTAAACTACCGCCGCAAACCGTGGCCATTGACGAAGAGCCGTTAGACTCCAGCACTTCTGAAGTCACTCGCATGGTGTAGGGAAAATGAGCAGGATCTGGTAATACAGCCTCAATGCCTCGGCGGGCTAAGGTGCCGTGGCCAATGTCACGGCGGCTCGGGCCACGCAGGGCACGTACCTCGCCCACACAGAACGGCTGGAAATTATAATGGAGCATGAAGCGGCGATAGACATCGCCGGTCAGTCCTTCAATGTGTAACTCATCCCGCTCAGAACCCAGCGTGGCAACCACCAGAGCCTGGGTTTCACCGCGCGTGAAGAGTGCCGAGCCATGTGCCTTGGGCAGCACCCCAACTTCACAGGTAATAGGACGCACCTGATCATGGCGGCGACCGTCTAAGCGGATGCCCTGATTGACGATGCGGTCGCGCATAATCTTTTTCCGGTATGCGTCGAGCATATCGGCAACTTCGTCTTCCTTTTTATACAGCTCTGGCTCAATGCCCGCCAGCACTTCCGCTTTGAGGGCATCGTAGCGACTGCTGCGCTCCATTTTCTCGGCTGTGGCAACGACGGCCTCTATCCCTGCGGCAGCCAGCTCTTCTACTTTGCTCTTCAGGGCTTCGTTGAC
Organism: Candidatus Electronema sp. PJ; assembly: GCF_048287395.1. Taxonomy (NCBI): domain Bacteria; kingdom Pseudomonadati; phylum Thermodesulfobacteriota; class Desulfobulbia; order Desulfobulbales; family Desulfobulbaceae; genus Candidatus Electronema; species Candidatus Electronema sp. PJ. The sequence goes on from NZ_JBLWEO010000040.1 coordinate 41,681, forward strand.
CACCGGCGGGGTGACAGTCCGTTTGGGCTTGCCCGCTTCAGCCTGAAGTTGTTTCTGGGTCGCGATCAGCGACTGAAGTTCTTGATGCGCAAAGAAAATCGCATCTAGCACCACTTCCTCGCTTAACTCAGCGGTGCGACCTTCTACCATGATCACAGCGGCTTCGGAACAGGCCACTACCAGATTCATGGCTGACTGCGCGAGCTGGCTCTTGCTGGGATTAAGGACGTACTGCCCGTCAATATAACCGACTTTGGCTGCGGCAACCGGCCCGTTCCAAGGAATATCGGAAAGCATCAAGGCCGCTGAAGCGCCGTTCATGGCTAAAATATCGGGATCAATCTCCTGCTCTGCCGAAAAGACAGTGGCAATGAGCTGGGTTTCTGCCCGGTAGCCTTTGGGAAACAAAGGCCGCAGCGGTCGGTCGATCAAGCGGCTGGTCAAAATTTCCTTTTCGGAAGGCCGTCCGATTTCGCGACGGAAATAGTTGCCCGGAATCCGGCCTGCGGCATACAGCCGTTCCTGATATTCTATAGTCAAGGGCATGAAGCCCATGTCTTCTTTTTCTCTTTTCTCTGCCACCACCGTGACCAGCACCATCGTATCCCCGCAGGAAACCAACACGGAGCCGTCAGCCTGCTTGGCCATTTTGCCGGTCTCAAACACCATGTTACGACCGCCGATCTCAACTTCTGTTTTCTTGTACATGCAAACTCCTTTGCGTTCAGCTATCCCGGGCTGATGGCCGGGTCTTTTCTTCTGTGTTATTTGGTCAAATTATTTATTGGCATCCTCTTTTCCGCTGATAAACATCGAGGCTGCCACACCTGTGCAGAGGATGGTAGCAATGATACCTAGAGAAACTGTGGTCGGAATCGAATACGAATGCGATAGGATCATCTTTACGCCGACATAGGCCAGCACGAAAACCAGACTGAGTTTCAAATAGCGGAACTTGTCAATCAGTGCGGCCAAAGCAAAATACAACGAGCGGAGACCGAGAATGGCAAAAACATTCGAGGTGAAGACGATAAAGGGGTCGGTAGTGACGGCGAAAATTGCTGGAATGGAATCCACAGCAAATAAAACATCTGTGCTTTCAACAATCAGCAGCACCAAAAACAGCGGCGTGATGGCTTTTTTGCCGTTCATGGTCGTGAAAAACTTTTGCCCTTCAAAGGTCGGGGAGACGGGAAACAATCTTCTTGCCACTTTGATCAGAATGTTTTTCTCAGGCTCAATTTCTTCATCTCCCGCAAAAAGCATTTTAATTGCGGTAAGAATGAGAAAGCCACCAAAGACATAAATCATCCAGTCAAATTGTTGAATCAAGGCGGTTCCGGCAAGGATCATTGCGCCACGCATGACCAAGGCACCCAAGATGCCCCAGAACAAGACCCGGTGCTGATATTTCCCCTCCACTTTGAAATAGGAAAATATCATGGCAATAACAAAAATATTATCTAAGCTTAGAGACTTCTCAATGATATAACCAGTGAAAAACTTCAGGGCCGCATCTTTACCGGATTTTAGCGCATGTTCACCTATGCCGATGCCCAGCCAATTATGGCTGTAGGCATAATAAATGAAGACATTAAAGAGAAGGGCGAGAAAAACCCAGAAAATCGTCCACTGGATGGCTTCTTTGGCATTAATGACCTTATCCTGCTTATGAAATACGCCCAGATCAAGAAAGAGCAGGGAAAGAATGAGCAGGATGAAGAGAAGCCAAGGAAGAAGCATGGGAATATTTTGTCAATCTGTTGATAAAAACTACGTCTCCAGCCGAAACACGGCTGGAGACAAAAAACATAACTGCTGACTGCTACTTCCTAATACCCAAAGCCTGAATCACTGTGCGGTAGCGATTGATGTCCTTTTTTCGCAGGTATTGGAGCAGGCTGCGCCGCTGGCCAACCAATTTCAGCAGACCTCGGCGAGAATGATGGTCCTTGACATGCGTCTGGAAATGCTCGGTAAGATAGGTGATCCGGTCGGAAATCAGCGCGATCTGCACTTCTGGCGAACCGGTGTCGCCCTCATGGGCAGCGAATTTGCCGATGATTTCTTTTTTCTTTGTTGTGTCTTGTGCCATGATAAGCCTCCAAAGAAGGGTGTCCTTCTGCTGTCGGCAAAGCTTATTTTCCTCTGCCTCGCCGGAGTCTGGATACATAATTGCCTGCTGCTCCGCACCTGAGGAATGAGATGCGGGAGGCAATCCGCTGCTTCGCCCTTTGCGGAACAGCTGTTTTATTCACAAGAATGGTTGAGTTCATAGTACAACCAGCAGCCATCAGGTTGCAGCAAGAAACGAACCGTTTTCCTGAGTTGTCATGCGCTCTTCGACATCTTCCGTAGGTTGTGAAAGAGCTGTGCTACGATGCCAGGGAAGAGTATCGCTCGTTGGCCAAGAAGTTTAGCTCGGCCAAAGAGGAGTTCTACCGACTGGCAAAGGAGTTGTACTCGGCAGAAAAGGAATTCGGCTTGGCCAAACTGCTTTCCTGTTGAGCCACAAAGGAGTTTGGCCAAGTACAACTCCTTTCTAACTCGGCAAGATTCCTTTGTAGCTCAACAAAACTCCTTTCCAGGTCAGTACGACTCCTCTTTGGCTCAGTTCAACTCCTTTTCTAGTCGCTACAACTTCTCTGTTGCCAAGCCAAACTCCTTTGCCAACGAGCAAGAAAAGAATATTTTCTCAGCGTTACATAAAAAAACGCACCGCTTCTTCTTGACGTGTTGGCTTCTGGAAGATATCTATTGCGGCTCAGTCCGGGCCAACGCCTTCTCTACCGTCAGCATTCCAGCCTGGAGCAGGGCAAGTGCGTCTGAGCCAGAAAAAAGCTGTACCCCGTCAACCGCCTCCTCGACCGTAAAACCTCCGTTGTAGGTACGGCGCAAGGCGGTGAGATGTGCCCCACAGCCTAGTCTGCGGCCTATATCTGCTGCCAGCACTCGGATGTACGTGCCTCGGCTGCATGAGACAGTCACCGCAAGCTGGGCCGTCACCGTATCATAGTTGTGCAAGTCGAGGCTATAAATTTCAATGGGCTTGGCCTCTTTCTCGATCACAATGCCTTGACGGGCGTAGTGATAAAGCGGCTTACCCTGATATTTGGCCGCTGAATAGGCGGGCGGGGCCTGTAGCTGCGGACCGACAAATTCCGCCAGCAGGGTGGCTATGCCCTCGGCAGTCAGTTCTGGCACTGGCTTGACCGCTGTTACCCGACCTTCCAGGTCAAGGGTATCGGTCTCCTGACCAAGCTGGAGAACAGCGTGATACGTCTTCCGGCCTCCCATAAACTGGTCAATATGCCGGGTTGCCTCGCGGCCAACACAGAGAATCAGCAGGCCACTGGCAAACGGATCCAAGGTACCAGTGTGTCCAATCTTTTTAATACCCAACAGTCGCCGCAGCTTCTGCACGACGGCAAAAGAAGTCATGCCAACAGGCTTGTCAACCAGCACAACCCCAGCGGCAGATTCGATAGCGTCTCTCTTCAGTTCGACCAATCAAAGACTTCCTTGCCGCAGAGCCTGCTCTAACACCGGCAAGAGCATGTCCCGCACCTGCTCCATGCTGCTACCGTGGAGACGAAAGCCTGCCGCATTTTTATGGCCGCCGCCGCCAAACTGCGCCGCTGCCCAGGCCACATCGCAGTCACCCTTGGCCCGTATGCTGACCGAAACCTCGTCGTCCTTTCGCTCCTTGAGAAAAACTGCCGCTCGCACTCCTTTGATAGAACGCGGGAAGTTAATCAGGCCGTCGCAGTCCTCATAGTCAGTGCCAGTGGTTTCCAGCATTTTCCGGGAAACCTGAATAACCGCAACTTGGTCGTCGAAAAAAGTTTGGAGAGTGGACAGCACAAGCTGCATGAGCTGAAGGCTGCCAAAGGAGGCATTATCGTAAAGTCGCTCGCTGATCAGGGCAGGCTTGACTCCCCGGTTGAGCAGGCGGCTGGCAACGGCTAGAGTATGCGCTGAGGTACAGTTGTACTGAAATGAACCAGTATCGGTAACGATGGCGGTGTAGAGGCATTCGGCGGCTTCCAGTGACAGCTCCTCGGCTGCACCCAACTCAACCGCCAGATCATAGACCATCTCGCCAGTCGAGGAGCGATGCGGCTCAATCCAGTGCAGATCGCCAAAGCCACTGTTGCCTTGATGGTGGTCAATAACCAGAAAGGGCTTGATCTCGCGCAGGACGGCCCCATTTTTGCCCAACCTGGCCATGTCGCCGCAGTCCAAGCAGATGCCCATGATATCCTGGCCGCATTCTCCAGCAAACGTATGGATACGGTCAATATCCGTTTCTAACCGTAGCCCAGCAGCAAGGACACTGTGGACTTCTGTAGGCATCTCCTCAAGATAACAAACCGCTTGCTTGCCCATTTGGGTGAGAATTCTAGCCAAGCCAAACAGCGATCCCAGCGCGTCACCATCAGGACGGACATGGGTAGCTAACACGAAATTGTGAACTGCTTCTATGGCCTGCCGGGCTGCTTTTCTATTCACTTTCCCCGCTGTCTTCGGTTTTCTGTTCCTGGTTGATCTCTCTGAAGAGCCGTTCGATCCGCTCCATCTCCTCGTTCTGCCGATCATGAAAGAAGAGTAGCTCTGGCGTGCAGCGCATGTTCAGAGTGCGGGCCAAATGTGAGCGAAAAAAACCACCGGCCTTCCGCAATGCCTTAAGCACTTCAGTGGCATTGAAACCTTCTGGCACGGTGAACCAGACTTTCGCCTGCTTCAGGTCAGGCGTGACCTGTGCCCTGGAAAAGGCCACCCGCGCTAGCCGTGCATCCCGCGCCTCCTGGCGCAGTAGCACGGACAGCTCTTGGAGCACTGCCTCACCGATCCGTTCAGGACGGGTGCTTTTTGGTCTGCCCAGGCCGGGCAGGGTGAAGTTGAAATCCTGCCTGATCATAAGGGGCTGCCCTCCTTACAGCGTGGCGGCGATTTTATCGACATGGAAGGCTTCCAGAATGTCGCCTACCTTGACATCGTTGTATTTATCAATCCCGATGCCACACTCATAACCTGCTGCGACATCTTTCATGTCATCCTTGAAACGACGCAGCGAGACAATTTTACCAGTATAGATGACGACGGAATCGCGCAGCACCCGAACATGCGCACTTCGCTCGATCTTGCCCTCAACTACCTGACAACCGGCAATGGTACCCACTTTGGGTACAGAGAAGGTCTCACGTACTTCGGCAGAACCGATCACCCGTTCCCGCAACTCAGGATCGAGCATTCCAGCCATCGCCTTTTCAATGTCTTCAAGAGCATGGTAGATGACATCGTAGGTGCGAATATCAACATGCTCACGCTCGGCCAGCTCTTTCACCTTAGCTGAGGGCCGTACGTTGAAGCCAATGATCACCGCCTCTGAGGCCGAAGCCAGCAGAATGTCGTTCTCGGTGATCGCGCCCGCTCCCTCGTGCAATACCCGTACCCGGACTATATCGGTGGAGAGATTTTCTGCTGCCTGGCCAAAAGCCTGGAGAGTGCCCTGTACGTCGGCACGCAGCACCACGCGCAGCTCCTTCATACTCTGCTCGGCCATCTTCTCGAACAGATTGTTGAGCGAGACCTTAGAGGCAGCAGCCAGCTCCAACTCACGCAGCTTGAGCTGACGGGCATCGGAGACTGCTTTGGCCATTTTTTCGTCTTTGACGACCATGAACTCGTCGCCTGCTTGCGGCACGCCAGCCAGTCCCTGCACCTCGACCGGAATCGACGGCCCGGCTTCAGTGACCTGTTCACCGCGTTCGTTCATCAGGCTGCGTACTTTACCACTGAATTGACCGGCGATAAAGTAGTCGCCAGGTCGTAACGTACCTTCCTGCACCAACACTGTGGCTACTGGCCCACGACCTTTGTGGAGCTGGGCCTCAATGACCGTACCGCGTGCTTTTCGGGCAGGATCAGCAGTCAGTTCGAGAATTTCAGCCTGTAGCTGAATGCTCTCCAGCAACTCGGCAATGCCGAGGCCTTTCTTGGCTGAGGTCTCGCAGAAAATCGTACTGCCGCCCCAGGCCTCTGGGATGAGGCCAAAATCGCCCAGCTCACGGATAACCCGCGCTGGATCGGCATTGTCTTTGTCGATTTTATTGATCGCCACGACAATCGGCACCTCAGCGGCCTGAGCATGGGCTATAGCTTCCTTGGTCTGCTCCATCACGCCGTCATCCGCCGCTACTACCAGCACAACGATATCCGTGACTTTAGCACCACGGGCACGCATCTCGGTAAAGGCAGCATGGCCAGGAGTATCAACAAAGGTAATATCGCCAGACGGAGCCTGTACGTGATAAGCCCCAATGTGCTGAGTGATGCCACCTGCCTCGCCTGCGGCCACGTCCGTTCGACGTATCGCATCAAGAATTGAGGTTTTGCCATGATCAACATGGCCCATGACCGTGACCACTGGGAAGCGGAGTTTCCGCTCACCGCCTTTTTCTTCTTCGGCTTGGAGGGCTTCCACGCCCAGCTCTTCGGTCATCCCCTGGCCAACCTCGTAGCCAAAATCCGCAGCCACCAGTGCAGCGGTATCGACATCCAAAGCTTGGTTGAGAGTAGCCAGCACACCCAGCTTCATCAGCTTGGCAATGACCTCGCCTGCCTTGACACCCATTCGCTTGGCTAGATCACCAACACTGATAGTTTCAAAGACAGTGATCCGCCGCTTGATCGCTTTAGTTTCAGCGACTGGGACAGGCTGTGGTTTATTTTTGGCCCGCTTTTCCTTTTTACGCCGACCATGCAGAGGCATCAGCTCATCGCCGGTGCTGGAAATAGCCAGAGGCTGCCGTCCTCCCTTACCCCGGCTAATCTTGCCGCTTTTCTTAGCTCGACTATCCTCTTCCCCGCCCCCTGTCCCTACTCGCTTGCCGCCTTTCTTAGGTCGGCTGCTGCGATTTTTATCAGCAGCACCTGGAGCAGTAGTACCTGGAGATGCAGTGCTGGCCACCGCATCTCTTCGGGGAGGCCGTGGGGCAGCAGTAGCCGCGCCGCCGCCTTGTCCCTGCGGCCTAGCACTGCCGCTTGAACTGCCTGGACGACCTGATCTTCTTGGTTCCTCGGCAGCCACCGGAATTTCCACTTGACCGATAATTCGCGCCAAACCTTTAGCTCGTTTCGGCGGTTGAGGCCTGCCGTCACTCGCTTCTCTTTTCGGCCTATCAGCAGCAGAGACTACCTTGCCCTGTTCCGTTGGCACAGCCTCCTGCCCGGCAGCAACCTGCGCCTGCTGCTCTACCTCTGCCGCGCTTCGTTTTGCCGACTGCTCTGCAGCTGCTTTTGCCGCAGCCTCTTCTGCTTGCCGGGCAAGATATTCCTTCTGATCACGGGATCTGCGCCGGATCACCGACGCGCCTCTATCAGGCATGTCCGCACCTCTGTGTTTTACGCCGATGGGTTTGTCTGTCATCTCGGCAGTTGCCTTGCCCAGCACCTTGCGGCGGATATCGGCAGCCATGTCGTCATCCACTGTGGAACTGGGGCTTTTGATCGGATAGCCCATCTCCGCCAGCTTGTCTGCCAGTTCTTTACCTTTGAGACCGGCCTCTTTCGCCAAATCGTAAATGCGGATCCTGCTCATCAATTGCTCCCGTGACCTTTCTTGCCGTACGTAGTATAACTGCAATCTGTAGAGGCTTAAAGGCGAAACGCCCGCCGCAAGCCTTTTTTGTTCTTTTCTAGCCGGAGGCGACACTGGCCATTCTGGCAGCAATACACGCCCCGTCCCGGCAAGCATTTATCTTTGTCCTCGCGCAGACCATGATCATAAATCAACCGGATTAGCTCTGTGGTTGGCCGCTTTTGCCCGCAGCCCTTACAGGTGCGGATCGGGATATGCCCGCGCTTCAACTCAGTCTGCTAAGTCCTGTGGCATCCCGTTATCCACAGACTGCGACTCTAGCTCTGCTTTTGGCGGGGCAAAATCAGCGGCCTGGAGCTTTATCAGGGCGGCTTGATCTTCATCAACGCCGGTCAGCTCGGCAATTTCGCTCAGAGAGGCTGCTGCCAGCTTTGTTGCCGAGTCAATACCTGCCTCAGCCAGCTTATCAGCGGCTTCATCGTCGAGACCATCTATTTCCAGGAGAGTCTGATATCCAGGCCGGGTCATGTTCTCGTAATGCTGCTCGCTCTTCACATCAATCCGCCAGCTCAACAGGCGGGCCGCCAGGCGCACGTTTTGCCCTTGTCGGCCAATAGCCAAGGAGAGCTGGTCATCAGGTACGATGGCTAACAAGGAATGCCGATCTTCATCGACAATAACCATGCTGACCTCTGCTGGAGCCAAGGCATTGCTGACATATTTGGCTGGATCAGGACTCCAAGGAACTATATCGATGCGCTCACCTTGCAGTTCCTGCACCACATTCTGCACCCGCGCCCCTTTTACGCCGACACAGGCCCCAACAGGATCCACATCTGACTCAGAGGAGGTCACAGCGATTTTGGCTCGGAAACCTGGCTCGCGCGAAGCCCCCATAATCTTGACAATGCCTTCGGCGATTTCCGGCACTTCCAGCTCAAAGAGCTTGATCAGGAATTCATTGCAGGTACGGCTCAAGAGCAGCTGCGAGTCACGCGCATCATGGCGGACCTCCTGGAGATACGCCCGGATGCGGTCGCCCTGCTTGTAGGAACGTTTGGGAATTTGGCCCTCACGCGGCAGTACAGCATCGGTGCGGCCCAAGTTAACAATCATTTTACCCCGTTCAAACCGCTGAACTATGCCATCAACAATGGTGCCTTCCCGGTCGCGGAACATATCAAACACCACTTCCCGCTCTGCATCCCGCATCCGGTGGATGATCACCTGCTTGGCGGATTGCGCGGCAATCCGCCCCAGTTCAGCAACGTTGTCCAGTTTTTCGCCGAGATCTTCTTCTAACTCGATATCAGGAGCAAGTTTGCGGGCCTCATCAATGTGGATCTCCGACTCCTCATCCCAGACATCATCAACCACGGTGCGGTAACGGAAGACCTCGATCTCCCCCAGTTCCTCGTTGAACTGCACCTCCACATCGCGCTTGCCGCCGTATTTTTTCCGTACTGCCGAGCGCACTGCCTCTTCAATCGCCTCTACCATCAGAGTACGATCAATGCCTTTGTCGCGGCAGATCTGATCAAGTATTCTTTTTAATTCTGACATGCTCTTATCTCCCCTACTATCTGCTGCCTACTCTAGGCACAGACGGGCTTTCGCCATCGCTTCAAGATCAATCGTCATCTGTTCAGCATTGTCCAGAGCAAGCGTGATCTGTTTGTTGTCGATATCCGCTGCGGTTAAGATGCCAAAAAAGGCATACTCGCCACTTATCGGTTCATTGAGCTTAATTTTGACCCGGCGACCGACAAAGCGAACAAAATCCTCTGGCCGCTTGAGAGGTCGTTCTGCGCCAGGCGAGGAAATCTCCAGCATATAGGCATGACTGATGATATCCTCCACTTCTAAGCAGGCACTGAGCTGTCTGCTCACTGACGCGCAGATATCAACATTGATTCCGCCCTGTTCGCGGTCGATGAACAGCCGCAGTATCCAATGGCCAGACTCTTGCCGGAACTGCACCTCGAGCAGCTCCAGTCCCATTTCCTCGGTAATCGGGCGAGCCAAGCCCTCTACTGCTTTGATAATCCGGTCTGCTGCGCTCACAAGCTGCCTTCCTTTCTTCAGCTGGATTAATCCAGCGGCCATACCAATGCAAGAAACGCTTTCCTGCTCTGTAAAAAGACAATAAAAAAAGCGGGCATAGCCCACTTGCAAAAAACATCAAAATGCATTCCACTTTTCTACCCTATACAGCAGCAGAACCAGCGGGCTGATTGACAATTTCTCGGTACATGGAGCGGGTAACGGGGTTCGAACCCGTGGCCCCAAGCTTGGGAAGCTTGTGCTCTGCCAGCTGAGCTACACCCGCCCATCGCCGACCTTTTGTACAGCGGCAGCAAGCCAAAAAATTAGCTTACTGATGCGCTGCACCACTGTCAAGTCGTTTGGACAGTGCTTTATATAGCCAATATATTATTTCTTGTCAAGCAGCAATGCGCAAACATGGGCGAGCACAAGCGAAAAACCAAGCCTGGCCAGCAGTCACTTCACTGGCTCCCATTTTGCCTCTTCCCGCCAGTCCTGATCATCTTTTTTCATCAGGCGAAACTCGCAGCTCGCCACCTGGTCTTCCTTCAGGGTGACAATCACCATTTCCTGACTGGCAGGCGCAACCAGTTTGCCCATGAGAGGCAGGTTAGCCAGCTGGTTTTTCTGCTCCTCAGCGTACATATATTCCTCAACCCCTGGCGCAATAACGCGCCGACTGTCTGGCTCACCCAAATACCGCAACACATCTTTGCGGGTAGATTCCCCGGCCTTGATTAAAGCCGCATCTGAGGCCAAATGCCGGACTGGTTTATAGGAGCAAGCAACTGGCAGGACAAGGAAAAAAAGCGTCACGATAAGCATTCGCCACATAACAGGAACCTCCACGCAGGTTTTAAGGAAAAAAAGGCTGTACGGTTCACTTTACACGGTCTGGCTCTGATCTTCAATCTGGGTCTTTTTTGGGCGAGTTGCGCTGCATACCCGGTAAACAGGAAAAAACTGCGTGCTGCGCAGAAAATGCTCAAAATAATCTTCCTGATCTTGCTCAGGCAGTACCTTTCCAGCCAGTTGGCGCGGATAAGCAAGGAGTTTGGCTCGGTAAGAAAGGAGTTTTAGTCGGCAACAAAGGAGTTCTGCTTGGCCAAACTCCTTTGCAAGTCGGCAGAAGAGGAGTTTGGCCGACTACAACTCCTTTCCAAGTCGGCAAGACTCCTCTTTGGCCAAGCCAAACTCCTTTGTTACTCGGCCAGACTTCTTTCCTGCCAAGCCGAACTCCTTTGCTAGTCGGCAAAACTCCTTTCTGGCCGACTACAACTCCTTTGTTGCCGAGCCAAACTCCTTGGTGAGCGACTTAGATTCCTAAAGAACAAGCCTGGTTTGGCTGAATGCAGGCCAGGCAACAACATCGTGCTGGTTCTGTTCAACCTGATCTGAGTTGCAAAAAAAGGCAGCGCAAGCATATATGTTGCGTATCTGTTATGCAGGAGTTATGCTGTGCCAATACTGGCGCAAAAGAAGGCAACGCTCCGTATCTGCCCTGATAATTTTCCTATTGAGCTACTTTGCTTGTACCGAGAAACGGAGAGGTTACTCTGCGAGAGAGGTTGTATCTATTCAGCCATGCATCCTGCACCTGTTGACCTTGCCCTTTTTGATCGCCAGCACCTCTGGCACCCGTACACCTCGATGACCGAGCCAATGCCGGTGCATTGGGTGGAGTCAGCCCGTGGCGTGCGGCTCACATTGCAGGATGGCCGCGAGTTGATCGACGGGGTATCGTCGTGGTGGACGGCCATTCACGGCTACAGCCACCCAGTGCTGACTGCGGCCCTCTGTGCCCAAGCTGAGAAGATGGCCCATGTCATGTTTGGCGGCTTAACGCACGAACCAGCCGTGGAATTAGGCCGTCTCTTGGTTGAATTAACTCCTGCTGGGTTGGACAAGGTGTTCTTTTCCGATTCTGGCTCAGTGGCGGTTGAGGTTGCCTTGAAAATGGCCCTGCAATACCAGCAGGCCAGAGGGCTGCCAGAAAAACACCGCCTGCTCACGGTGCGCGGTGGCTATCATGGCGACACCTTTCATGCCATGTCAGTCTGTGATCCAGTGGCAGGAATGCATTCGTTGTTCCGTCGCATCCTGCCGCAGCAGTTTTTTGTCCCTCGTCCGCAAAGCCGCTTTGCTGACCACTGGCAGCCAGAAGAGCTGGCCGAGATCAGCGACCTGTTAGCCCAGCATCATGCGGAAATTGCCGCAATCATCATCGAGCCGATCTGCCAAGGTGCCGGTGGGATGTGGTTTTATCATCCCCAATATCTCCGTGAACTGCGCCAGCTCTGCACTCGCTACGATGTCTTGCTGATTTTTGACGAAATTGCCACCGGTTTTGGCCGTACTGGCAAGATGTTTGCCGCTGAACACAGCGATGGCATCAGTCCTGACCTCCTTTGTTTAGGTAAAGCCTTGACTGGCGGCTGCCTGACCTTGGCCGCAACCCTGTGCACCGAAAGCGTAGCGCAAACCATCTCCCAAGGTGAGCCAGGTGTCTTCATGCACGGGCCAACTTTTATGGCAAATCCCTTAGCCTGCGCCGTTGCAATCGCCTCCATCAAGCTGCTTCTGCACAGCAATTGGCAGGAAAAGATTGCCGCGATTGCGCAGCAGCTTCGCCAGGAACTCGAACCTGCCCGCAGCTTAGGAGATAAGGTCGCGGATGTGCGGGTCTTAGGAGCCATCGGCGTAATCGAGATGCGGCAGCCAGTAGATCTGGCTGCTCTCCAGCATTTTTTTGTCGAACAGGGGGTATGGCTGCGGCCTTTTGGCAGGCTGATTTATTTGATGCCGCCTTATATCATTTCCTCCAACGACTTAACTCAGCTCACTTCCGCTGCTGTCAAAGCGGCGCAGCTTCAACTCGTTTCTAACAAATCCCTGAGCAGGGCGCGGACATGGCAACTACCGTAGGCATACGCCGGTTTACTCGGATTAATTTCGAGCAAGATGTAAAGCTAGATTTCGGATCAACAAAATATGAGAAGAGTACTTGTAATCTTAGTATGGGTGGTCTGTGTGTAAAAGGCCATTTTGCGCAATTTGTAGGTGACGATTGCAAAATAGAGATGCGGCAAGCTGGGTCAGTTGGCCCAGTTGTAGATTTTCAGGCCAAAGGGAAAGTGGTCTGGATCAATGGCCAAAACATGGCTATCGAATTTACCGAGATGGAGTACGACAGTTTTCTCTTCCTGCAAACTGCCCTGCTGTATCAAGCAGAGGATCCATTGCTGGTTAGCAGTGAGTTTGGCCGGGATGTCAATTTTCAGGTACTTGAAGATGAAGAAGGATAAGGCGTTATTTTTTGACGACAACCGCCATGGCATCGCCGTAACTGAAGAAGCGATAGTTTTGGGCCACAGCCTCAGCGTAGGCAGCCAGCAGCCGTTCTCTCCCAACCAACGCTGAGACGAGAAAAAGCAAAGAGGACTGGGGCAGATGAAAGTTGGTGATCAGATTATCCACCACTTTAAACTGGTAGCCAGGATAGATATACAAGCCACAGAGGCCTGCAAACGGGGCAACCTGGCCAGTTGCATCAGCGGCGAACTCTAAGGTGCGGGCAGTGGTGGTGCCAACCACCCAAATTTTGCCGCCAGCGGCTCGTACTGAGTTGATTACCGCAGCGGTTTCCGCAGGAATGTGGACAAACTCCTTGTGCAGCTCATGTTGGCGGATGTCATCGCTGCGTACTGGCGCAAAGGTGCCATAACCCACATGGAGCGTGACCGCCGCCTGCTTTATTTCCTGTTTTTCCAGCTCGGCAAGCAGTCGGCGACTGAAATGCAGCCCAGCAGTCGGGGCTGCTACTGAGCCAACGTGGTAGGCATATTCGGTTTGGTAGCGGCAGGCATCAGCAGCGGTGCTGCCCTCTGGTCTTCTGATGTAGGGAGGAAGAGGAAGCTGGCCGTATTGCTCCAGTAATGCGGCAAGATCAGCAAGAGGCGAATGCAACAGGGTGACCCGGGCTTTGCCATCTGGCAACAGGGCCTCTACTCTGACCTGAAGGTCGTCAGCAAAGTACAGCAGGCTGCCCAACTGGGGTCGTTTGGAGCTGCGGAGCAAGGCTAAGGCTGTTGCCTCGCCTTGTTGGTCGCTGGCTTCAGGAAAATGAAGCAAAAGCAGCTCTACTCTGCCGCCGGTCTCCTTGGTACCCAAGAGTCTTGCCGGAAAAACCTTGGTATTGTTGACTACCAACAGGTCGCCAGGCTGGAGTATCTGGCCAATTTCGGCGAAGCGGCGGTGTGTTGTTTTGCTGTCCACACAATCGAGCACCAAAAGCCGGGACTCCTCCCGTTGCGCAACAGGCTGCTGGGCAATTAGGTGTTCTGGGAGAAAATAATCGTAGGATGACAGCCGGTATTCAGGCTGGAGATTGTCTTCCGGCATCATGCTGAAAATAGGTTGGGAGAAAAAAAAAGAGGGCTGCCGGACAGAATATCCGGCAGCCAAAAGACCCTAGCAGAGAAGGTTAGGGCATATCTGGTATTGTTTCATCTCGGACAGGATCACCATCTTTCGGCTCAGGTGAATAGCTTGCCTCGTCCTCTTGCGCAGGATCTGCGTGGTAGCCATAGTCTTCGGGGAGATATGGCTTGTCATAGGTGATGTCGCTGCTCTCATTGCAGAACGGAGCACAGTCATCGCTCTTGCTGGTATGTACCTTGACCTTGCTGTTGGTGCCGTCTGGGCCGGTTTCTACTGAGATGTTGATCTTGGTTTCCGTGCGGCTATTCTTGTAGTCTGGCGTGTTGTCCAGTACGGTGATTGATCGTTTAGTGCGGAGACTTTCCAAACCCTTTTGATCCACCGTGACACAGGAGATTGTCTTAGTGCCAGACTTGTCAAAGGTGAATGTGACATCTGTCCACTGAGGAAAATTGAACCAACCGGGGGGAACTCTTGTGTCAGAATCCTCAGCCCTGCATTTCACTTTGACCCGATCCCCATCAGAATCTCTGCCAGGCAAAACTGGCACACGTACCGGGATGTTCACGTACGCAGTAGCCGGATCAAGGCTAATTCGGGGCGGCTGCGGCGGAGCATTAGGCCGCTCTTTAACCCTAAGAGAACGGCTGGCCCAGGCACTGGAGCAGCAGTTATTCCGAGTCTTGCAGAAGATGGTCTTAATACCAGGTCGGTTAAAGCTGAAAGAAACATATTTTGTCGTGTCTGACCAAATCCTCTCAGACTCATAATAATTGCTCCGAGTTTGATTAGAGTCCTCGGCAAAGCACTGGAGCTGTACACCGTCACGACAAGAGTTCACCGTGACAGCGATACTAACCTGCTCATTAACCAAGACTGTCCGGGGACGATTATCAATCCGAGGCGGCTCTAGTCTGGAACCGCGCATTGGTTGATAGTCAACAAAGTCCTCACGAATGATCGGCCTGTCCGTGTGAGAAATTTCAGGGGACATATCAGGAGAGTCGCCGATCTTCAGCGGCCCAACCCACGCATGGCCATAGCTGTTAAACAAATAGGCATAGTAACTCTGGGTGGAGCTACGGTCATCTAAGGGGACAGTCAACCGGGCCGAGTTGTCACCTAACTGTACTATCTCCGAAGCAAGCGACTTGCCATTGGTGCTACTGATTCTGATGGAAATGTTGCTCTCTGTGTTGAAGCACAGACCGTCCTTCTTGCGGACAGTAAAGCGAGCCGACGAGCCATGCAACTCTACGGACATTTCAAGAATTGATCCCCACGTGCCACCGCCGTCTTTGATCAACTTAACATTCGGGCCATATCCGGCAGATGCGCTACCAGCTACCGCCAAGAAAAAGGAGAGAAAGAATATGAACGTAAACAGGCTGCGCTCAGGCTGTGCTGCGCCCCTTCTGTCTGTTCTGCTGCAAGAAAAGATCATGACCGGCCTCCTCCATGTTGATGAAAATTGCCGCTTCCAAGGTTCTGGTTGTATTATACCTGCGGAAAGGCTTTGCGCATAGCCTATTCTTGCCCCAGGAGACGGCCTGATCATGACGATACTCATCGCGGCAGCGACTGAATTTGAGATGCAGGCTTTTGCGGTTGCTGAGAGAGAGGATGCCTTTATCCTGCGACTACTCACCGGCGTTGGGCCAATGGAGACAGCTTTTGCCCTGACCTCTCTGCTCGACCGTTATGCCGGACAGATCAACGCCGTGGTGAATTTCGGCATAGCCGGGGTGTATCCTGACAAGGCTGCCGGGCTGTTGGACATCTGCTTGGCAGAGCAGGAAGTGCTGGGCGATTTAGGACTCTGGCTGCCAGAGCGGATTGAACGTTTTGCCGAACGGGGCTTGGAGGTAAAAGACCGTTTTGTTCTTGATCTGAGGTTACGCAGGGTTACTGAACACGCTTTGCAGCAGGCAGGCCTGGTCTGTCAAACCGGAACCTTTGTTACGGTGAATTGCGCCAGTGGTACGGAAGCAAGAGCGCGAATCCTAGGCCAACAATTTCAGGGATTGTGCGAGAATATGGAAGGTGCAGCTGTAGCGAGAGTCTGCGAAGCCTTTGGTTTACCCTGTGTGGAGCTACGCTGCATCAGCAATATGGCCGGAGAGCGGGATAAACAAAAATGGCAGCTCCGAGAAGCCTGTAGTAGGGCAGGAAAAGCAGCTGCCGCAGCAGTCTCCTCCCTGCTGCGGCAAGACTGAAAGAAGTATCTCCTTCAGCCTGGAGAATGAGCCAAGTTAACCGTTTTTGATCATCAGCGTGAGGCCAGGTCGAAGCGCGTTGTCACCAAGACTATTCCAGTCTTTGATCTCCTTGGCAGAGACTTGCAGCTTCTTGGAGATGGACCAGAGTGAGTCGCCATTGCGCACTTTGTAGTAACTCACCGTGTCCTCTTTCTCCTTGTCCGCCTTCTGCTTTTTGCTGCCAGACAATACCACCACTGCCCCAGCCTTCTTCTGCGGCGCAGCCTGATGCAGCCAGGCTTCCGCGCCAGGCTTTTGTTTGGTTCCTACGGCAGTCAGTTCAATGACATCTTTTTGAGAAGAGGTCTCCTCTGTTACGGCGGCAGCCACCTGCACTTTCTCCTGTGCCGGATAAACAGTCAGCTCTTGCCCAGCTTTGACCTTGCCTGCCTTGTTGAGCTTGTTCCACTTCATCAGCATTGCCACCTGCACATGATACTTCTCGCCGACATCAGACAAGGTTTCGCCCTTCTTCAGCTTGTGCGTGATCTTTTCCCCAGATGCACCCTCTTCTACTGCTGCAAGCTGCTGGCCAGAGGCTTGCTCGCTCTTCACGAGCGCAATCTGCTCTGTAGCGGAGGAGGAAGGAACGCGCAGCACCTGTCCGGCCTTCAGCTTGGATGAACGCAGGCTGTTAACCTTGAGGAGCGCGGTCATGCTGATGCCGTACTTTTTGCTGATCTGCTGGAGGGTCTCGTTTTTGGCGACTTTGTGGCTGGTGTACTCAGAGGCGGGAACGGCAGGATGGGCAGCTGCAACCTGAACGGCCTTAGGCAGATTCGCCGCCACTAGTGCGCTGCGGCCTACAGGTACCTTCAGCAGCCAGCCACCTCTGTTCGCTGGAATTTGGTCTTTCAGTAAATCGTTGTTGAGGCTGCGGAGCTGCTCAACGCTCACCGACGCGCTGGCTGCCACTGCCTTCAAATTCGTGCCAGACGGCACCCGCACCAGTTCATATTGGCTAGGCCGCAGCTGCCTGATACTTCTGAAGCCGTATTGCTCCGGGCTACTGGCGATCAAGGCCGCAGCAATCATTTGCGGTACATAACGCTTGGTCTCTAGCCGCAAATAATCCTGTTGAGCTAAGTCCCAAAAATTGTTAACCCTGTACCGTTTCAAGCCCCGCTCAACTGCACCCTCACCTGCATTGTAAGCAGCTATCGCAAGGTGCCAGTCGCCGAACTGCCGATACAAAGCCTTCAGATAAGCAGCTGCCGCTTTGGTCGATTTTTCCGGATCGCGGCGTTCATCTGCCACGGAATCCACTCGCAGGCCAAAATTACGGCCTGTACTAGGGACAAATTGCCAGATCCCAGAGGCGTGAGAGGGTGAATAGGCAGAGGGATTAAAGCCAGATTCGATCATAGCCAGATAGGCGAGTTCTAATGGCAGCCCGGCTTTTTCTAACTCGGCGGTAATGAAGGGCATGTACAGTGAAGAACGCTCCAGCCAGCGACTAAAATGCCGCCGCTGCTTGCCCTGAAAAAGATTCAGGTAAAATTGCACCTGCCGATTGACGACCATCGGGAAACAACCCACG
Source organism: Candidatus Electronema sp. PJ (assembly GCF_048287395.1). NCBI lineage: Bacteria > Pseudomonadati > Thermodesulfobacteriota > Desulfobulbia > Desulfobulbales > Desulfobulbaceae > Candidatus Electronema > Candidatus Electronema sp. PJ. Next base: position 59,568 of record NZ_JBLWEO010000040.1, read on the forward strand.
CCCCGGGCTGCCACTTTGTTTTTGACCGACTTTAGTGCAGCAGCTGTCTCGACTGGTTGCGGCAAAGGAGTATTGACCAGCGGCACGGCTGGTCTGTCTGGCCCTTCAATGACCGCTGTCTTGATGGTGTTCAGCTGGCACTGGACAGCTTGGCTGCCATCCACATTTTCTGCCTTCCAGTCACCGGTTTTTTTCAGGGCCTCCAGCTCTTCCTTCAGCTCCGCTTCCGATTCAACTAAGGCAGGTCCCGGCTCATCAGATCCTGACTCTTGAGTAGCGGCTTGTGCTGGCTGCTGAGGGGTGACCGCTTGCAGTTGCTGCACAGCAGCAGGCTGGGCTGCCTTCTGTTGCTGCTCCTGCTGGGCAAAATAACGTTCAACAATGAGTCGTAACTGTTCAGCCTCGTCATCAGCCTGCATTTTTTTCTGGTCAGCACCCTGCACGCTGGCCGTGCTGACTGGTGAACAGCCCGCAGGCAGGGCAAGTGGAACCAGTAGCATGATGTATGAGATGACTTTCTTTGTTTTCTTCATATAACAGAACGCTCCAGTGTCGGATGAGAGGATACCCTCCTGATTACTTAAGGGTTATCCTGCTGATTAATGGATTCTTTTAGAGGAAACCATCTGGCGCGGACAGCAGGGCTGCTATCCATCTTCCCCTTCTACCATAGAACGATAATGTTTTACAAGGAAAAACATGTCGTTGATCAACAAAATGACAAGCCTGTAGATTTTCCGCCCGCATTTCAAGATCTTCCATAAGACGCGCTCTTCCGTTACCTGCGTTCCAACCTGCCGATTCTGCTGGACAGTCTGCCCAGCAATGAATATCATGGTAGCAATCTTGCTGTTCTCGCTTCAGCCCTTCAACCTTGGTTCTTGACTCTCGGCCCAATGCGTATCCGCAGTGTTTGCTCCTGTTTTTTCCGACTCTTCTTCTGTTGCATGGTGCTCGGTCTGTTGACAGCAGCAGGCGCATTGGGTTGGGTGTGGTGGCTAGTGGTTAAGGTGCCCTGCCCAGAGATTGAGCCGGAACGAATCGCCTCTATTCTTGGCAAAGAAAGCCCTGTTTATTACCGGGACGGGCAAGAAAAGATCGGTGTCCTCTTTGAAGACATCCATCGCCAGTATCTGACCTACGAACAACTGCCAAAAGTCTTTGTCAACGCCTTGGTCGCCGCAGAAGACGACCAGTTCTTCCACCATTACGGGATAGATCCGCCTGGCATTGCCAAGGCCTTGTTACTCAATTATCAGGCTGGCAAGATCGTCCGGGGTGGGAGCACGCTGACTCAGCAGACAGCCAAGAATCTCTTTAAGCGGCCAGAGCGAACCTATCAGGCCAAGCTCAAGGAAATGCTCTATGCCTTGCGGCTAGAGCATCGCTATTCCAAAGAAAAAATTCTCGAATTCTACAGCAATCAATTTTATGTCAGCGGCAACGGCCACGGGCTTGGCGTGGCTGCCCGTTACTATTTTAACAAAGAGCCACAGGAGCTGGCTCTGGTCGAAACGGCCTTTATCGCTGGTTCGGTCAAGCGGCCCAATTACTACAATCCCTTTATCAAAAAAGATAAGGCTGCGGCTGTCGAAGCCCGCCTTCATGCCGAGGAGCGGGTCGGCTATGTACTGGCTAGGATGCTCAAATTCAACATGATCAGCCAGGCCGAACATGATGCGGCCAAGAAAGCTGGGCTGTTGTTCCGACGCGGAAGGACCAGCTACGACCTCACCACGGTCATGGACATGGTGCAAGAGGGGTTAGCTTCCAAGGCCATGACTGAAATGCTGGCCCAACACGGGATCGACAACATTGCCACCTCTGGCGCGAAGATCATCACCACTATTGACCAGCGGCTCCAGGAGGAAACCCTGTATAGCCTGCGGCGGGAGTTGTCCCGCTTAGATGTGCAGCTGCGCGGCTACGGTCGGGATGAAGTGCAGCTCGAATACAAGGACGCTGAGGGCGACAACAGCGAGGATGAGGATGAAATCAGGGAAAAAGCCTTTGTCTTTGGTACGATCAAAGAAATCAACCAGACTGATCCAGAGCAGCCAACCGTTGCGGTCAGCTTTGGCCCCAAGCATCCTGGCGGTTTAATCGACCGCCAAGGTCTTGACCAGCTGCTCACGGCCTTGACCAAGCACCGGCGGCAGCAATGGGCCAAGCCAGGCAAACAAGACCTCAGCGATTTGTTGGCCCGGCTCAAGCCTGGCGACAAGGTATATGTCAGCGTGCGGGAGGCAGATATCTTTGACGGCCTGCTGGCCTTGGATTTGGAGCGTTATCCCAAGCTGCAAGGTGCTGCCTTAGTCCTGCAACAGGGTGCCGTGCGTGCTCTGGCCAGTGGCGTGGAGAACCGCTTCTTCAACCGGGCAGCAGACGCGAAGCGCTTGCTGGGTTCAACCATGAAGCCCTTCCTGTACGCCGCTGCCCTCCAGCTTGGCTGGAGTCCACTTGACCGGCTTGACAACCGGCGGCGGGCTTTTATCTTTCTCGACCAGGCGTATTTTCCTCGGCCTGATCATAAAAGTCCTTTTGCCCAGGTTTCCATGAGCTGGGCCGGAGTTAAGTCGGAAAACGTGGCCTCTGTTTGGCTACTTTACCACCTAACCGACAAGCTGACCCCTGCTGGACTGCTGGAGACTGCTGCCTCAGTTGATATGACCCCCCGACCTGGCGAGAGCGACCGCCAATTCAGTGCCCGAATGCAGAGTAGCTTTGGTCTGCATGTCTCAAATGCTGATCTTGAGTGCGCGGCCTTTGCGCGGGCAGTACGAAAAGCCGAGGCGGATTTTCAGTTTGAAGGCCGCTTGGACGAACACCATCGCTGGCGGGAGATTGGTTGCGGCCAGAATCTGGAAAAATTCCGGGCGCAGGTGCGAGCCAACCTGAGCAAGCCGAATTTAACCCCTGAGCAGCGGAAAGAATACAACCAGCAGCTCAGTTTGCTCGGCGGTGGTTTGCGTTGGCCTGATTTGCGCCGACGGCGACAGACCTTAGACCAATACCGCGAGCACCTGAATCAGCTGCCCATGCCTGCGGTGCAGGTACCAAGCTTTTTCCCCAATGCCCAAAATGCGCCGCTGGTGGCCGTAGACGATGCGGATGAACCGCGTCCCTTTGGCAGGCTGGCGGAAAACGCGCAGGGCCGACTGGTTTTCACCTTGCGCGCCGAGCTACCAGAAAGCTGGAAGCCTGTGGATGAATTCGAGCTGCGCCGCCGCGTCCTGGCCATGCACCCAGAGGAGCGCAACCATCTCTGGAGCAATGTGCTGCTCGAAGGCTCCTTTAGTGCCGGGGCCGTGGATATTATTGAGCGACTGACCGCCGCAGAAAAGGCCGCTTTGGGGCAATCGCCGCCCCGGGCCTTGGAAACGCTGCTCAATATGCAGGATTATCGGACCATGCTGGGCCTGCAATATCTCCTCCGGCTGGCTCGCGAGGCAGGGATTAAGAGCAAAATGGAGCCAGTGCTTTCTTTCCCGCTGGGTTCCAATGTCATCTCTCTGCTCGATAGCGTGCGGATGTACGAAACCTTGGTGACAGGCAACCGCCATGAGGCTGAGATACTCGAGCATTTTGCTCAGGCAGGGGCTGTCTCGGATGAAGACCAAGATGGACTCGATGGCTTAGCCCTCATTGAGCGGATTGAGGTACCTGGCGGCAAGGTGATCTACACCCGCAAGACAGCCATCAAGCCGGTACTGGATGCCAAGACCAGCAGCGAGGTGAGCAGCATTCTGCAAAACGTGGTACGCTACGGTACTGGCCATGCGGCCTGGGAAACCGTGCGTCTGCCGGGCACTGGCGAGGAAAAAGATGGCAAACCACAAGGCCCTGCCCTGCCGCTGATGGGTAAGACTGGCACAGCCAACGATTACCGCAACGTTGCCTTTCTTGGTTTTGTCCCCACAGGCGTGGATATGGACGGCACGGCCCTGCTCTCCTCAACTGGATACACTGTGGGCGCGTATGTCGGCTTTGATACCAACGAACCCATGAAGAACGGCTCGTTCCGGGTCAGTGGTGCTGTCGGTGCCTTGCCCGTCTGGAACAGAATTGCCGAGACCTTGTACAAAGAAGAAGGCGTTGCTGACCGCTTAACCCCTGAAGCCTTGGCTGGCAGCAGTATTGGCCTGCGTTACCCGGAAACTGGCCAGCTTTTCATGCCTGTGGATGACAAAGGCGGCGGTCTGATGCGCCGAGGCAAGGACGGCATCCAGACGGATCTGGCCCTAGAGGAACCTGCCATCCTCAGCCACGGCGTGCCTGGCCAGTATGGCGGCTTTGAGCCGGAACGCCGCTTCATGCCCTTCTGGTTGCTGCGTCGGCAGCAGCCTTTACCCCAACCCGCTTTTCCAGCGCAACCCTAAGCCCTGATCATGATCAAACTGTTCCAGAAAGAAACCCTGACTCGTCTCGCTACCACCTGCGGGTGAGCAGCGAAAATTGGTCCGGCAGTTCTGTCGGACGCGCTTAAGGGCTTTGTCCAGCCCGCTGATCCGAATCTGCTGGTGGGTTACGAGACCGCAGACGATGCCGCAGTCTATCGTTTGTCAGAGGAAATGGCCCTGATCAGCACTGTGGATTTTATCACCCCGCCTGTGGATGATCCCTACTGGTTTGGTCAGATTGCGGCGGCCAATGCGCTCTCTGATGTCTATGCTATGGGCGGTAAAACCGTGACTGCACTCAGTCTGGTGATGTTTCCCACCAAACGGCTTGACCTAGGCCTTCTTCGCGAGATCCTGCGTGGCGGTTTTGACAAGGTGAACGAGGCTGGGGCGGTACTGGCAGGCGGTCATTCGGTCGAAGACCAGGAGCCAAAGTACGGACTCTGCGTCAGCGGCACGGTTCATCCGCAGCGGGTGATCACCAACGCCGGTGCGCAGCCAGGCGATGCCTTTATTCTCACCAAACCACTCGGTACGGGCGTGCTTTTCAATGCGTTGCGGGACGGCAAATATCCCTTCCAGGAGCTGGAGCGGGAGATTCTGCCCTCAGTAGCGGCCCTAAACAACCTGGCCATCCAAACCGCCCTGCATTTTGATCTTCATGCCTGCACCGACATCACTGGTTTCGGCATGGTCGGGCATTTGTTTGAAGTCGCGCTCGGTTCTGGGGTCAGAGCACTGCTCAGGCAGCAGGCTTTGCCCGTGTATCCTGGAGCCGCAGAGATGTATCGGCAAGGCGCAACCACTGGCAGCAACCGAGCCAACCGGGTCTTGGCGATGCAACACGGTTTGGAGGTACAAACCAGCCTTGCGCCAGAGGATGAAGAGCTGCTCTATGACCCGCAAACCTCTGGTGGCCTGCTGCTGGCCGTGCCCAACAGCCAGGCCGAGCAACTGGTCGCGGCCCTGCACGAAAACGGCGTTGCCGCAGCCGTTTGCGTGGGCGAAGCAGTGCTTGGCAAGCCCGGCATAACCGTGGTGTAAGAGTTAGGAAAGGAGTTGTAGTCGGCCAGACTCCTTTGTTGCCGACTACAACTCCTTTCCTACTCGGCAAAACTCCTTTCTTACTCGGCAGAACTCCTCTGCGGCTTGGCCAAACTCCTTTGCTAGTCGGCCAGACTTCTTTTCTGCCAAGTACAACTCCTTTCCTGCTCGGCCAAACTTCTCTCTAAGTCGGCAAAACTCCTTTCTGGCCAAGCCGAACTCCTCTCCTACCGAGTACAACTCGAGCCTGATTGCGTCGAAAACCGGCTGGCGCGAGGTCAGTTTCTGTTTTCCTCACTCCACAAGGTGTTCCAGTCTGCTGGCAAGGTGTCCTCAGCCAAACCAAGCTGGCAAGCATAGGTCAGCAGCTCTGTGTTGCTACAGTTGAGCGAACTGGGCCGGGTGCCGCTGCGCTGATCAGTGATTTCTTGGCTGAGAAAGGTGGTCAGAGCCGTGGCCACCCGCTCCCTAAAGGATGCGTCCGGCTCTCGCCTGATTCTCTGGCAAAAGGTCAAATAACGCTCCCAATTGTAAAAGCTACGCAACGGGCCGCGCCAGCTGCGGCAGTCGCGGCGAGCCGGGTCAAGATCGCGGAGAATAATCTGCTGCCAGCGGCGCAAGGCTGCATCTTGCAGTTGCTGCTTTTCCGCTTCAGTCAGCAGCAAGTGCGGGCCGTCTGAGTTGCCGCAGAGATGCCAGAGCGCGGAATGATAGGCGACTTCCGGCAATTCACCGGAATCTGCCAAGAGAACAAGCTCGTCTTCGATCAACAGCGCGCGGGTTTCAGGCAACATCAACGGACTGCTCAGGCTGGCTACTGATGTTGCTTTCCCCACTCAGGTGGAAAAGACTGCGTATCACTGAGATGCGCTCCTGGCGGTCAATGCAGTCATGCTCTGCTTTGAGGTATTGCAGCGGATGATGGAGCATTTTACCGGCAATGGCTGAGGCCATGCGTTCGATGCTCTGCCGTTCTTTTTCGCCAAGGCCGTTCAACTTGGCGAGGGTTTTCTCCAACTCGGCGCGGCAGATGGATTCAGCGGCAGCTTGCAGCTCGACAATGGTTGGCGTGACCTCCATTGCCTCTAACCAGCGCATGAACTTGAGCGTTTCTTCCTCAACAATGCGCCGGGCCTTGATGGCTTCCTTGTCCCGCTGCTCGCGATTCATCTCGACCACGTTGTTCAGGTCGTCAATGTCGTAGAGATAAACGTTATCCAGGGTGTTGATTTCTGGATCCAGATCGCGCGGTACGGCAATGTCGATCAAGAAGAGCGGTCGGTTGCGGCGGCGGGGCATGATCGAGGCCACATCCTGTTTATGCAGCACCAAGCCGGTCGCACCTGTGGAACTGATGAGGATATCCGCCTCAGCCAGCTGTTCGACCAGCTCATCCAGCCCAGCAGCCCGGCCTTTGAAGCGGCTAGCCAGATTCACAGCCCGTTCTAAGGTGCGGTTAACCACGACTACCTCGGCAATGCCTTGGCCAACCAGATGCTCGGCAGCTAATTCTGCCATTTCCCCGGCCCCAACCAACATCGCCCGCTTGCCGTTCAAGTCGCCAAAGATTTTTTTGCCTAATTCAACCGCTGCATAGGAGATCGACACTGCGCTGGCTCCGATGCGGGTTTCTGTTCGCACCCGCTTGGCCGCTGAAAAGGCCTTATGCAGGAGTCGGTTGAGGATCAAGCCAGAGGTTTTCAGATCAGAGGCGTGGCGAAAGGCTTCTTTAAGCTGGCCAAGGATCTGCGCTTCGCCGACTATCATGGAATCTAAGCTGGCCGCGACCGTGAACAGATGCCGCACTGCCTCGCTGCCGAAATGGGTGTAGATGCAGTGCTCCAATTGCTCGCTGCTCACCCGGCCCGCAAAGAGCAAATTCAGGACCTCGGCCCGCATTTGCTCTGGCTCTTCGCTGGCAAAGAGGACTTCCACCCGGTTGCAGGTGGAAAGCAAGTAATATTCCTTGAGGCCGCGCAAATGCCGCAAGCGATTGAGCGGTTCCTCGTAGCCATTCAGGGCCAGCTTCTCACGGATCTCCAGCGGGGTCTTCTTGTGGTTCACCCCAAGCAAGACAATGGAATCACGCGCCATCTCAGCTTCCCCCCTTGATCAATAACAGGAAGAAGGTAAGCAGTGTGGCGCAGAAGGCCAGCACGGTAAACAGCGCAGCCTGCCTGCCTCGCCAGCCCTTGACGAAACGTAGGTGCATGAGACCAGCGTAGAGCAGCCAGGTGATCATTGCGCTGATGATTTTGGTATGCCAACCTAAGCCCCGGTTGCCGCCAAGCTGGAAGGCCCAGATGGTGCCGAGGATTATCCCCAGCGTCATCAGGGGAAAACCGATGCTAATGCAGTGTTGGTTGAGTGTGTCGAGCGTCTCCAGCGAGGGCAGGCGGTGATAAAAGAAGCCGAAGCGTTTCTGCTTCAGTTGCCGCTCTTGAATCAGGTACATCAGGCCGCCAATAGCGGCTAGAGCGAGAAAGGCATCAGCGACAATGGAGATCGAGGCATGAACTGGCAGCAACCAAGAGCGCAGCTCTGGCGGCAAAGGCATGATTTCGTGCGGGGCAAGGAGCGCAGCCAGCATCAGCACCGCGACCAAGGGCGAGGCAAAGGAGCCAAAGTTCTTCACTGGGTAGCGCCAACGGAAGGTCAGGTGACAGCAGGCGATAGACCAGGCGAAAAAGGAGATGATCTCGTGAATACTGGTGATGGGTGTGTGTCCGGCCTCAACGTAACGGGCGGCAATGTTGCCTGTGTGCAGTCCAGCCGCAATGAAAAAGAGCACCCGGCCTACATCGCGCAGTCTTTTTTTCCGGCCAACGAAAAAGACCGCGTAAAAGCCTGCGGCAGCAAGATAGGCGGCGAGGCTGAGTTGAAAAAGGAGATAGCTCATCTGTGGTCTTTCGGCTGACTGAGGTCAAAAATCGGCATCCGGCCCCAAAACAACCCGCAGATGGCTGCGGACTTGCTCCCATTGGCCGTTTTTTATCCACCGGAGTATATCCTCATGCAACAGATTCTCAAACAGATTTCTTCGCGCCTGGCCGTCTGCGATTCCGACCAGCGTCCGCTCGCGGATGCGGCCCAACAGCTCGAGCAGCAGGGCATATTCTGGGCCGTAATCCGCCTCCAACTGTTTTTTGATCCGGGCGGCCAAGGCTGGACTTTTGCCGTTGGTGGATACGGCAATGCTCAAATCACCTTGATGGAGCACTGCTGGCACTTGAAAGCTGCACAACTCCGGCGCATCAGCAACATTAACCAGTTTGCCCGCTGCCGCAGCCTCTCGCGCCACTGCCTCGTTGACCTGCCTGTTGTCTGTGGCCGCGAAAACCAGCAAGGCATCGCGTAAATCGCCGGACTGAAAGTAACGAGCCAACCAGTCAATCCGGCCAGCAACGGCCAGCTCATGCAAGGCTTCGGTCAGCTGCGGGCTGATGAGCCGCACCTGCGCCCCAGCCTCCAGCAGGGAAAGCACTTTGCGCTCCGCCACCTTGCCGCCGCCAACGACGACGCAGAGTAGGCCGCTGATATCCAGTGAGACAGGGTACATGTGGAAGGCAGTTCAGTCAATGACCCTCGGCACCACAAAGGCCTTGTCGTCTAACTGGGCAGTCTTCTCAATTTTGGCTCGGGTGATCTTCATAGAGGGTGAACAAAGTTTTGGGGCTTAGGCAGCATAGCTCCGCCTGTCGGCTGGATCTTCCCAAGGAGAGATACCCTTGTATCCTGCTGACAAGAGACGCTTTTGCCGCGTCGGGAACAAGTTCAGTATATACTAGACCTGTTGCATAAGCCATGTCCATCTGAACAGAACCAGGGCGTTGAAAAAAAAGTGCTACGCGCATCCTTAACTGACCGAAAAGGTAAAAAACTGAAGCAAGAAGCACAGTTGTCTGGGAAAATGTATGTATAAAAAAATGATAAAAAATAGCTTGCTTTTCTTCTCGTTAAAGAATAAAATTTCTACTTAAGAAAGATTATCGCTTTCCCACAGCATTCGCTGCTGCTTTAAAAACGAAGAGTCACGGCATGCCGCCGTTGACCGCTTCATAAAAAAATTAAGGGGAAGATATCCCCGCAAGGAGCTTTGATCATGAAGAAAGCACTGGTACTGTTCGTCGCTGCCCTGTTCGTTGTTACTGCAAGCAATGTTGTCTTCGCTGAAGAAGGTGCAACTGCTACAACTGGTGCGGCGGGCACAACTGGCGTAACTGGCGTAACCGGCACAACTGGCAACTAATATGTTTTCGGGTAATACCAGGCTTCAGTAATGATTTGATTCGGCATGAAGTCTGCTGCCGCAAGGCGGGATGATTTCCTCTTATCAAAAGGAAATCATCCCGCCTTTGTTTTTTTTAGAGATAATCCAAGTTGTGACCTATAACTCTTGAAGAAACCATGCTTCCCCGCATGTGTTATATTTTTGCTGTCCGGCATGAATATAAACATACACGGAGGAAGGCATGGAACTCAAGATTACAACATGTTACTGTGTATGCGATGATTTTTTTTAATTTCTGAAGGCTGACGCGATAACCAGCAAAGCACGATGAGCACGGCTGAGGTCATGACCGTAGCTTTGACTGCCGCCGCTTTCTTTTCCGGCAGTTATGAAAGAAGCTGCGTATTTCTTGAGCAGCATGGATATGGTATATGCCTGCCATGCTTTCAAAAAGCCAGTTCAACCGCCGCCTGCGCGACATTCCTGAATCAGTCTGGCGC
>NZ_JBLWEO010000041.1:0-48037 GCF_048287395.1 Candidatus Electronema sp. PJ
CTCTTGGAAAACCTTTTTCACCAAACCCTCGGCAATGGCCATGATGTCGTCCTCGCCAACAAAACTCAGCTCCAAGTCTATCTGGGTGAATTCTGGCTGGCGGTCGGCGCGCAGGTCTTCATCGCGGAAACATTTGACAATCTGGAAATAGCGGTCCATGCCGCCCATCATCAGCAACTGCTTGAAAAGCTGCGGCGACTGCGGCAGAGCGAAGAATTTACCCGCATTAACCCGGCTCGGCACGAGATAATCCCGCGCCCCTTCCGGCGTGGAGCGCGTCAGCATCGGCGTTTCGATTTCCAAGAAGCCGTTTTCGCAGAGGAAGCTCCGCCCAGCCTGCGTCGCCGTGTGCCGCATGACCAAGTTGGCTCCGATTTCGGGCCGCCGCAAATCAAGATAGCGGTATTGCAGGCGGATGTTGTCCGAAACCTCGCTGTCCTCGTCGAGCGGGAAGGGCGGAGTTTTGCTCGTGTTGAGGACGTGCAGCTCGCTGACCATGATTTCAATCGCCCCGGTCTTCAGCTTCGGGTTCGCCATGTCGCCGGGCCGCGCCTCGACCTTGCCGCGCACCGCCAAAACCCACTCGGAGCGCAGCTGGTGCGCCTTGGCGTGCGGCTCAGGGTTGACTTCCGGGTTGAACACAATCTGGGTGATGCCCCAGCGGTCGCGGAGGTCGATGAAGATAACCCCGCCGTGGTCGCGGCGGCGAAGAACCCAGCCCATGAGAACGACCTCCTGATTCAGGTTGTCGAGGCCGAGGGTGTTGCAGTTATGTGTGCGCCGCAGCGCGCCGAGTGAGTCCATTGATGTCTCTTGGTTATGGCCTTATATATACTGATTTGGAAGGAAACCGATTGAAGTTGTTATTTATCAAATAGAATTGATTGATAGCTACATCGATATCAGTGCAAATGAAAGAAATATGAATAACAGCATTGTCAATACGGAAGACCAAGTAAATATATCTCTACTGAATAACAACCCTACATGCGTAACGATAAGCAGAGTAATTATATAAAGAAAAACGAAAGGACAGGAAACTTCGCCAGCTTCTTTGATGTTTCCGAAGAATAGCGACAACAAAACTAATATAACAAAAAAGATAATACTAGGGCGTGAATGAATAACGATATCCTTCAGTTTTATTTTCCATATGTTGTATGTAATTAATTGCAAGACAATAGAAACGATAAAAATCATAGGCGATATAGCCAGAACGGCCTGACCAATTTCCTTGCTAGTTGGCCCGCCACACCCGGCAACTAACGGGAGTATTAACAAGATGAAAAATAAATTTTTATTCATATTCATACACCGTTAAGGCAAGCTCGCCAATTTAATTTTTACTGCATTCCTTCTCGATTTCTTTGCCTTCCAAATACAAGGTGTCTGGGCAAATATCCTGCTCGTGCGCCCAAACAACCGTGCCGTGCTCCACCTTCGCCATGAGAAAATAATTCAGGTACTATAGCCAGCATTGGCGTGTTCAATGGCCATGCTGATTTTTTTTGATCGCTTCCAGCAGCGTGTCAATCGTATATCCTTTCTGCCATTCTTGACGATCTTCAACGTAATTTCCGCTGCCTTTGTCAAAGTGCTGCATGAATCGGATAAGCCCTGCAACGCCAAGCCCTTTGCAAAGGGCCTCTATGCCAAGTCGCTGAATTTCACTTTCTGTGGCGTAATTAACGTGCTTCATACTAAAACCTCACTCAGCCATTGCACAGGATTTCTTGCCTGCACCTTCAAATCCTCAACTTTTAATGCCAGCTTCAGAAATTTATCATCAACGGTCAGGAAAACATCTGCGGAAGTCTCTGCGCAGGCCAAATGCAGCGAATCAAACGCCTGCATTCCTGTCTTTTCAAACTCTTTCGCTCTCAATGCGATGCGAGCATCAATCTCAATAATTTGTTCCGCCAATCCACTGATAAATTTCAGTTTGCTTCTTTTTGCTTCATCGGGAGTGTTCGCAATTTCAAATTCAGCAATTTTGCTGCTTATCAAGCAACATTGTTTCTGTTCGCACAGCAGCAAAATCATCTTGACAGCTTCCGATTCAAGCCGGACACGAAGATTCGACTGATCATCAAATGGCCTATTCAGGCAACAGGTATCCAAATATATTTTCATTGGAACTTATCCAACTGCCTGCGCCACCATTAGCGGCATTTCCTGATAAGAAAATTCCCACAGCCCGACATTGGCTTTGGCGTGTTCAACAGTCATGCTGACGATATTTCCGCTCTCGTCAAAATCAACGTAAATATTCTCGCTGAGTTCCCGCGTTTCAGTTATCTCAATCGGCTCAAAAATTACACCGCTTCCAGCCTTTTCAGCCCGCTCAAATCCACTTTCTTTTCCGCCTTGCCCAAATCAAACTGAAGCTGGAGCTTCAGCCAGCCTTCCGCTGTCCTCCCGAAAACCTTGGACAACCGCAAAGCCATTTCTGGACTGATCCGCGCACGGGCATTCAGCAAGGCGGACAAAGTTTTCGGCTTCACGCCCAACGCCTTTGCCGCATCCTTCACTGTCAACTTTAAAGCATCTATACAAAATTCACGGATTATTTCTCCCGGATGCGGCGGGTTGCACATTTCCATAATCAGCCTCTCAATGATAATCTTCGTAATCAATATCTGTAATATCAGCATTGCAGAACTTAAACGTCACCCGCCAGTTGCCGCTGACCGAAACAGACCATATTCCTTCTCGCTCGCCTTTGAGCGGATGCAGTCGCAATCCCGGCAAATTCATGTCTTCAGGAGATTCAGCCGTTGCAAGCAACGCAAGGATTTTACGGAGTTTGCTTGCCTGTTCCGCCTGAATACCTGCTGTGCTGCCGTTCTTGAACAGCTTTTCAAGCCCTTTGTGCCTGAATTTGACGATCATGGATATTTAATCGCACCGCTGTGCTCCACCTTCGCCATGAGAAAACAATTTAGGTCGTTCAATTCCTGAAACACACCGAAATTTAAAAGCGGCTGGCAATCGTAGAGCTTTGTTTCCCCGTTTTTGAACACGATGAGCAAGCCAGCTCAATCACGGCTTGAGCCTGTATTCTGATCCCAGTGACTGTCTTCATCTTCTGCGATGACTGTTTGCTGTTTAGGCATAATTTTCTGCACAAATTTTTTCCATCCTACAGGAGATTCAACGATATTGAAGCCGACATCCATCATGGTGCCATTTTTCCTTCGCCAGCGCGGAAAAACCTTTAGCTTATAGCAGGCGGAATCCGGCCCTCCAGAAACCACGAGGGTGTATTTCTTTCCTTCCACGGAAAATTTTTCTGGCAGTTCATAGAGCCGCAGGCCATCCAGCGACACATCTTCTAATATACCGGCATAAACAAGATGCCCATCAGCAATATCAGCAATATATCCTTGTAGCTTCATTCTGGCCTGCCGACGTTTTTCAACTTTTCCTTCCATCGCACCCTCTCTCATTCATGTTATCGCTATATGGCGCATCTGTATGGGTACAGCTGAGATTATTATTCCTCAATCAGCTTTGCTAACCTCTCTGCCAGCTCTGTCGTAGGCCCTTGCAAGGAAAACGTACTCTGCTCTTGGCTGTCCATATTCCGCAGCACCGCCTCCTGCCGTTCAAGCTCCTGTTCGCCGATAATCAGGGTGAAACGCGCTTTGACTCGATCAGCCTGTTTCATCTGGGCTTTGAGACTGCGGCTGCCGTGTTCTATTGCGGCATAGAAACCAAGGCGGCGCAGGTTATGAACAAGCGGCACTGCAAAAATCGCAGCCTGCTCACCCAAGGCGGCGGCGAAAAGATCGGCGCGGACAAAGGCAGCCTTGCTGTCTTGTTCCTGCTGTTCCATGAGCAGAATCAAGCGTTCCATGCCCATACCAAAGCCGATACCGGGCGTGTTTTTCGGCCCACCCAGTTCTTCAATTAGGCCATCATAGCGACCACCAGCAGCCACTGCTGACTGTGCGCCAAGGTTGGTGGTGGTGAATTCAAAAGTGGTGCGGACATAATAATCCAAACCGCGTACCATAAAGCGGTTAAGCTGATAGGTCACACCCAACTCGTCTAAGCCACGCCGTACCGCCGTAAAGTGTGCGTCACAATCTGAACAGAGGCTGTCGAGAATGGATGGCGCGTCCTGAACGGTCTCTTTACAGCCCTTGCTTTTGCAGTCCAAGACGCGGAGGGGATTAGTACTGCTTCTGCGCTTGCAATCCTCGCAGAGACTGGCTGCGCGTTCCTGCAAATATTCTACTAAGCAGCTGCGGAACGCTGGACGACACTGCGGGCAGCCAATGGAGTTAATTTCTAGGCTGACGTGCAGGCCCAGCTCGTTGAGGAGCATTTGGGCCATTGCCATCAGCTCTGCGTCAGCTGCGGCTTCGCTGGCCCCGATAATTTCTACGTCAATCTGATGAAACTGGCGCAGCCTGCCTTTTTGCGGGCGTTCGTGGCGGAACATCGGGCCAATGGTGAACAACCGCTGTACCGGCTGCTGAACATGCAGACCGTGTTCGACATAGGCACGAGCTATCGAAGCCGTAGCTTCAGGCCGCAAAGTAAGGCCCTTGTCGGCAAAAGAGTACATCTCTTTTTCCACAATGTCCGTGGCCTCCCCGATGGAGCGGGCGAATAGCTCGGTCGGCTCCAGCAAAGGCAGGCGGATTTCCCGCAAGCCGAAACGGCGAAAAATATCGCGGGCTACCTGCTCGAGCTGCTGCCAGCGGGCAGCCTCGTCAGGCAGGATGTCTTTAAAGCCGTTAGCGGTCTTGAACTTCACGGAATGTACCTCCTGAAGAGCGATCTTCTCCCTTGAAATCAGGGATAAATCGGGCATAGTGTGGACATGGAAGAAAGTAAAATTTTAGCTGTCCACCGGGGAAAAGTCAAGCCTGGGCCGCAGAATTATGGTAATATGAAAAATTGCCGCCCGCGTCTGAGAGGACGATGCTTGACAAAGCAGGCCGGGCGTAGCATTATTGACAGAAGTTTAAAAACCGCCCGGCGCACGCCCTGTCATATTTCATGAAGAGCACATCACGCAAGAGACGAGAATGAAGCTGCCCGAACTTACAATAGGTTCCTTCACCGCCCGCATACCGATTATTCAGGGAGGGATGTCTGTCCGGGTCTCTACCTCGGCCTTGGCAGTTCCAGTGGCGGAATGCGGTGGAATCGGAACCATCGGTGGTTCAGGCATTCCAGTGCCAGAACTCCAGGAAGACATTCGCAGGGCTAAAGCGGCCACGACCGGTGTCATCGCGGTCAACATTATGTACGCGATGCGGAATTTTTACGAGCTGGTTATGGGGTCGATTGAGGCCGGGGTCGATGTGATCATTACCGGCGCAGGCTTTTCCAGAGATATCTTCCGTATCGGCAAAGAACACAAGGTGCCGATAATCTCTATCGTCTCCTCGCCAGATTTCGCCAAATTGGCTGAAAGGTTTGGAGCTGCCGCAATTGTGGTTGAATCAGCCGAGGCAGGTGGCCATCTTGGCACAGACAAGCCACTGCGGGAAATTTTTCCTGCTGTCCGTAAAGTAGTCTCTAAGGTGCCTCTGATTGCTGCGGGTGGCATCACCGACGGCTTTGAAATGGCCGAGCTGATGGATCAGTACGGCGCAGACGGAATCCAGATCGCCTCACGTTTTGTCCTCAGCGAGGAATGCTCAGTGTCGCAGGA
This sequence comes from Candidatus Electronema sp. PJ, assembly GCF_048287395.1. Classification (NCBI taxonomy): domain Bacteria; kingdom Pseudomonadati; phylum Thermodesulfobacteriota; class Desulfobulbia; order Desulfobulbales; family Desulfobulbaceae; genus Candidatus Electronema; species Candidatus Electronema sp. PJ. Next base: position 5,675 of record NZ_JBLWEO010000041.1, read on the forward strand.
ATTCAAAGAGGTCTATCTCCGGGCGCAAAAGGAGGATATTGTCAACGTCCAGTCGCCCGTTGGGATGACAGGGCGGGCGATCAGAACGCCATTTATTGATCAACTGGAGCGCGGCGAGGATGTAGCCCCGGACAAATGCAAATACAAATGCCTGAAGCATTGCAGCTATAAATACTGCATCAACGACCGACTGACCGCCTCCTGCACTGGCGACGTGGCAAATGGGTTGGTTTTCTCTGGGGCCAACACCTACAAAATGAAAGAAATCCTGCCAGTGAAAGAAATCTTCCGGCAGTTTGTCCGCGATGCCGAGTCGGTGTATAAGGAAGGCGGGGAGAAAATATAGATGAACGGCGACGCAGCTGAAATCCGGCAGACTGAAGAGCAGCAGGCCCTCGTCATCCTGCCAGAAGAGCATCCGGTGCGAGAAGAGGACATTGACCCAGACGCTCTTGCCATCCTTTATCGTCTCAAGGAGGCTGGTTATGCTGGGTATCTGGTGGGCGGCGGAGTACGTGATTTGTATCTTGGCAAACAGCCTAAGGACTTTGATATCTCCACCAATGCCCATCCTGGTCAGCTCCGCAAGCTCTTCCGTAACTCCCGCACCATTGGCAAGCGCTTCCGGTTGGTGCAGGTTTTTTTCCGGGACAACAAGATTATTGAGGTCTCAACCCTCCGTTCCCAGAGTGAATACGATGAGGACGGTGAGCCGGACAAGGTGCTGCCTGCCAACAACACGTTTGGCACCTTGGAGGAAGATGCCTTCCGTCGCGACTTGACGATCAACTCGTTGTTTTACGAGGTCGAAAACAAAACAGTCATTGACTATGTTGGTGGGGTGCAGGATCTGACCGACGGCATCGTGCGGCTCATTGGCGACCCTGACCGCAGGATCATCCGCGATCCAGTACGGATGTTGCGGGCAGTTCGTCATGCTGCCCGGGCCGGATTCACCATTGAAAATGCGAGCTGGCAAGCCATAGTCCGCCACCGCGACAAGATTGATCTCTGTCCGGTTTCCCGGATTCGGGATGAGCTGCTCAAAGACTTGCAAAGCGGCAAAAGCCGGGCCTGGGTTGAACTTGTGCTGGAAACTGGCCTGTTCGCTGTTCTCTTTCCCTTTTACAATGAACTCCTCACTGGGGAGGAAGGGGCGGAAGTGAAGCGCGAGTTGGTTGCCCGACTTTCCACCACTGACCGGATATGCAGCGAAGGTGGCAAGCTCGGCAAGGTGCTGTTCGATGATGCCTTGTTGTTTGCCTTGCTGCTCCATCCTTGGGCGAAACGGCTGTTTGGCCTACCGCAGGCAGATGCCAAAACAGCGCGGCGGCTGGCCAGTACAGTGCGTGATGGACTGGACGCGGCCTTTTCTACGCGCCTCAATCTCCCCCGCGCCACGTTAGACACCATCACCATTTTATTTATCAACAGTTCGATCTTTCAAGACTACGCCCGCAGCGGCAGCTGGCCTACTTGGCTGAAGAAAAAAAGCTATTTTAACGCCTGCGCCCGCTTTGCCGCCTGTCTCAACGAGGCAGAGGGCGGCGAAGCAGCGGATGTATCCCTTTTTGTCAAAGTGCTACCGCAAAGCAGCCGTCCGCAACCGGTGCGGGAGCAGAAAGCAGTGTTTACTTTCCCAGACAGCGGCTCTCGAAGCGGAGGCAGCAACGGTTACAATCCAGCCTTCAGCAGTAACCCAGAAGGAGTCTTTGGTTTGCGTCGAGCTGGCCAGAATTTACGGCTGCTATAAGGCCGGTAGCATCAGCACTGAACCGCAGCGACCTGTGCCTAGTTTTTTCCCCGCCCGGCGATAAGAAAAGAAATCCTGATTGCAGACCGTGCAGAGGCCTGCGGTCTCAATCTGCGTTTCTTTTATCCCCGTAGCAACGAGCTGTTCCCGGCTGATTGCCCAGAAATCAAAGTAATTTGCTCTGATCTGTTGCCCGTGCATGGATGCGGGCAGCTCCTGTCGCCAGTTGACAAACTCTGCGCAGCACGGGCCAAGCGAGGGACTGAGCACCGCTCGCAGATGCGCCGGATCAGTGCCAAATCGCGCCTGCATCACCTGCACTGTGGCTGCGATGATATTCAGCACACTGCCTTTCCAGCCGTTATGGGCTGCCGCGATGACCTGTTGTACCGGATCGTATAGCAGCACGGCCTGGCAGTCTGCCTGTTGAATCAGTAAGCCTACGCCTGGTTGCTGCGTGACCAGGGCATCTACTCCCGCATATTCGCTGTCCTGCTCGATCTCTTCCAGCACCAGCACCTGATCGCCATGCACCTGCACTGCCGAGACGAGATGCGTTATCCCTAAGCATTGCTTGAGCCGTTGCCGGTTGATCGTCACCTTGTCCGGCTGATCGCCCACCCCGTAGCTGAGGTTCAGACTGGCAAAGGGTTGCTCGCTCACCCCGCCGTGGCGGCAAAACATGCCGTGCGGCAGATCGGCAAGCAGGTTGGAGCGGTACCAGCAGAGGCTATCTTGCTGTTCTCTTTTCATGATTACATAGTACAGCAAAGCGCAAGCAGGTTAAAGCGGAGAGTGAACCATTTTTGCCTGCTTGGTCAGGTGTGCGGCTCGTTTACCAAGGAGTTTGGCTCGATAAGAAAGGAGTTATACTCGGCAGAAGAGGAGTTCGGCTTGGCCAAACTGCTTTCCTGCCGACTTGCAAAGGAGTCTGGCCGACTACAACTCCTTTGTGGCCGAGCAAGACTCCTCTGCGGCTAATCAGAACTCCTTTGGTAGTCGGCCAGACTCCTTTTTTGCCGAGTACAACTCCTTTGCAAGTCGGCAACACTCCTTTCTGGCCAAGCCAAACTCCTTTGTCAGCGAGCAAGAAAGAAGTCTTTCCTAGGAGTTAGGCAGAAAATCCTGCCAGATGAGAAAGCGGTTCCTTCTCCGCTGGAAGCTGCTGGCTGCAATCTGCCTCTCCGCCTTGATCCTCTCCTGTGCGCTCTCAAATTTTGCTTGACTCAGTTCCGTCATTTGGTTACTTTACCAAGTAAGCTCAAAGGAACTATTGCCATGAATGAACAAGAAAAGCTGCGCTATGAAGCCAAAGCCAATGTGCTGAAGGCACTCGCCCATCCCACCCGGCTGTGGATGGCCGAACAGCTCGCGGGCGGGGAAAAATGTGTCTGCGAGTTTGTTGATGCCGTGGAATTCGACTTTTCCACCATTTCCAAGCACCTTGCCGTGCTGAAACAGGCCGGGATTGTCGAGGATGAGAAGCGCGGCAAGCAGGTCTTTTACCGGCTGAAGGTGCCGTGTGTGCTGAAATTCATGCACTGCGTGGAAGCGGTGCTGAAGTCGAATCTGCGATAGGGCTGTTCCACGGCAGGAAAACATGGCAAGAGTGCTGGGCACTGTTTGGATAAACAACAAAGGAGATTGCAATGAAAATCCAGATACTGGGCACCGGCTGCCCTAAATGCAAAAAGCTGGCAGAGCAGGCCGAAGCTGCTGCCAAAGCCCTTCAGCTTGACTTTGAGCTGGAAAAAATCACAGACATCCGGCAAATCATGGTGTTTGGCGTGATGACGACACCTGCCTTGGCGATTGATGGCGAGGTGAAGCTGGTCGGCATGGTGCCTTCTGTCGAAGAACTTAAGAAGATGCTGTCTGCATAAGGAGCGCGGCACGATGAATACGATGAAAAGGAAAAACATTGCTACTATCCTTCTGGCCTTATTCCTTGCTGCGGGCAGCAGCTTCGCAGCGTCAGCAGCGGAAACGAGTGCTGCTGGCAGCAGTCAGGCACCCGCAGCGGCCCAGAAGACTGAGCAGAGCAGGACGCGGGTCTATTACTTCCACGGCAACATACGCTGCACAACCTGCAAGAAGATTGAGGCACTGACCAAGAAGACCGTGGAGGAGTCGTTTGCCGGACAGCTCAAGGACGGCTCGATGGAAGTGCAGGTGGTCAATCTTGACCTGTCTGAGAACGAGCATTTCGTTGAAGACTATCAACTCGCCACGCGCTCGGTGGTGGTCTCCCAGCTCAAGCAGGGCAAGGAGACGAAATGGCGGCGGCTGGACAAGGTCTGGCAGCTTGTCCATGATGAAGCGGCCTTTGCGCAATACCTCCGCGATGAAATCAGCCTGCTGCTCAACGGGAAAGGCTCATGACTGAGTCCATCCTTGTGCCGCTGGCCTCGGCCTTCTGGCTCGGCATCCTCACCTCCATCAGCCCCTGCCCGCTGACCACTAACATCGCGGCCATCTCCTACGTGGGACGGCGGGTGGGCAGACCGGCCAGCGTCTTGCAAGCAGGGTTGCTCTACACCGCCGGGCGTGCTCTGGCCTATCTGCTGCTGGGTGTGCTGCTGGTCGGCAGCCTGCTCTCCGCGCCCTCGCTCTCGCAGGTGCTGCAAAAGCACATGAACATGGCCCTCGGCCCGGTGCTGATTGTGGTCGGCCTGATCCTGCTGGAGATCATCCGCCTGCCTGCGGGCAAGGGCGGCGGCCTGAGCGCGGCCTTGCAGAACAAGGCGGATTCCTTGGGCATCGGCGGGGCTGGTCTGCTCGGCATCGTCTTTGCCCTGTCTTTCTGCCCGACCTCAGCAGCCCTGTTCTTCGGCTCGCTCCTGCCGCTGGCAGTGCAGCAGCAGTCAAGCCTGCTCATTCCCGGCATCTACGGACTGGCCACCGGCCTGCCGGTGCTGCTCTTCGCCCTGTTGCTGGCCTTTGGGGCCAACAAGGTCGCGCAAGCCTTCAACCGCATCACCGCCTTTGAACGCTGGGCACGGCGGCTGACCGGCCTGCTCTTCCTCGTGGTGGGCGGCTATTATTGCGCGGTGTATTTCTTGTGAATGATCGGAACTCCATGCCGCCCTTTTCTTGCCGAAAGCGCAACAGAGGCCGCAAGGAATGCCTCATTCCTCGCTGGCAACGGGTCATTCCCCTCTGGCAATGGCTCATTGCCAGCTGGAAACGTGGCATTGCCAGCTGGCAATACGGCGTTCCCAGCAAGGAATGCCTCATTCCCCTCTGGCAATGAGGCATTTCCTCTTGGCAATGAGCCATTGCCAGAGTGAAACGTGACATTCCTTGTTGGCAATGAGGCATTCCCAGCGTAGAATGAGGCGTTTCCAAGCCGGAGCAGGGCATTCCCAGCCGCAGCCAGGCGCAAGGCAGCCGCGCAAGAGGCAGTCTTGGCACGTTTTTCCGCCTGCGAAGCGGAGAGCAGGGCATTGGCGCAGAGCATCATCGCCGCCCTGACTGGCAGCGCGGCTTTCTTTTCTTCTATGGAGTGAACCACTATGTCTGATCAAATGAAGGATGCCCTCCGCGCTGACGTGCGGGCCAGGTACGGCAACATCGCGGCGCAGGGTGGATCGTGCTGCGGCGCTTCCAAATGCTCACCGTCGCCGCTGGGCAATCCCTTGGCCTCGGCCAGCGTCGGCTATGCGGCGGAGGAAATGGCCGCTGTGCCGGACGGGGCCAACATGGGCCTGGGCTGCGGCAATCCGCAGGCCATCGCCGAATTGCAGCCCGGCGAGACCGTGCTTGACTTGGGCAGCGGCGGCGGCTTTGACTGCTTCCTTGCGGCCCGGCAGGTGGGCGCGGCAGGCCGGGTCATCGGCGTGGACATGACCCCGGAGATGCTGGCCAAGGCCCGTGACAACGCGCGGAAAGGCGGCTATGCCAATGTTGAGTTCAGGCTGGGCGAGATCGAGCATCTGCCGGTGGCCGACAGCAGCGTGGACGTGATCATCTCCAACTGCGTCATCAACCTCTCGCCGGACAAAGCGCAGGTCTTCGCCGAGGCCTGCCGGGTCCTGCGTCCGGGCGGCAGGCTGGCGATTGCCGATGTGGTGGCAATCGCCACGCTGCCGCCGGAGCTGGCGGCGATCACCGAAGCCTACACCTGCTGCGCCGCCGGGGCCGCGCCAGTTGCCGAGATCGAGGCCATGCTGCATCAGGCAGGCTTCAGCGCAGTTTCTATAGAGATCAAGGAGGACAGCCGGGCCTTCATCAAAGACTGGATGGCTGGCAGCGGCATAGAGAACTACGTGCGCTCGGCCCAGATTCGGGCGGTGAAATAATAAGCAAGGGGGAGCACAGCAATGAATCAACCAGCACAAAAAGAACTTTCCTTCCTCGACCGCTATCTGACCCTGTGGATATTCACCGCGATGGGCTTTGGAGTCGGTCTCGGCTTTCTCTTCCCCCGCGCTGTCACCAGCCTGAACAACGCGGTATCCGTGGGCACCACCAATATCCCGATTGCGATTGGCCTGATCCTGATGATGTACCCGCCCTTGGCCAAGGTGCGTTATGAGGAACTGGGCGACGTGTTCCGCAACTGGAAGGTGCTCGGCCTGTCGCTCATCCAGAACTGGCTCATCGGCCCGGTACTGATGTTCCTCCTTGCCATTATTTTCCTGCGTGGCTATCCCGAATACATGACTGGCCTCATCCTCATCGGCCTAGCCCGCTGTATTGCTATGGTTATAGTCTGGAACGAGTTGGCCAAAGGCGATAACGAATACGCCGCCGGGTTAGTGGCCTTCAATAGCATCTTTCAGGTCTTCTTTTACAGTGCTTATGCCTGGGTCTTCATCACCGTATTGCCGCCCTGGTTTGGGTTGACTGGCAGTGTAGTGGCGGTCAGCATCGGCGCAATTGCTCAAAGCGTATTTATCTATCTCGGCATCCCTTTTCTTGCCGGGTTCCTGACGCGCTTCTTCTTGGTCAAGGCCAAAGGCAAAGACTGGTATCACCGCGTCTTCGTGCCGCGCATCAGTCCAATTACCTTGATCGCCCTGCTCTTCACTATCGTGGTGATGTTCTCGCTTAAGGGCGATGTTATTGTCTCGCTGCCTTTAGATGTAGTGCGAATTGCCGTGCCGCTCCTGATCTACTTCCTGATCATGTTCTTTGTTTCCTTCTTCATGGGCCGCATGGCTGGCGCGGACTATGGCAAGACCGTCACTTTAGCCTTCACCGCTGCCAGTAACAACTTTGAGCTGGCAATCGCGGTCGCGGTGGCCGTGTTTGGCATCGGTTCCGGCGCAGCCTTTGCCGCTGTCATTGGCCCTTTGATCGAAGTGCCGGTGATGATTGCTTTGGTCAATGCGGCCTTCTGGCTGCGGAAGAGGATGTTCGGGGAATAAGTACAGTCAGCTCATTTGAGCTACAACCAACAGCAACTGAATCAGTCCCTCAGACTTTTTTTGTTGACATACAGCATACATAGTGTTTAACTAGAGCAGGTTATCAACCTGGTAAGAATGTGTGCGGTTGATTTCATCTGACAGATACTGACAACATGAAAGGAGATAGCTATGGGCGACAAAGGCGGCAAGAAAGATAAGGACAAGAACAAGAAGCAGATGGCCCAGAAACATGACCAGAAGGTCAAAGAAACGAAGGAGAAACAGCCGAAGAAAGTAGAAAAGTAGCGTGGTAAATCGGATAGTTTGTCATCACCTCTCAAGGTGATGCTCATTCCCCGAGTGAAGACCTTAACCGCCTTGGGTGGTTTACCATTTCAACCCTCTGGTTTTACCAGAGGGTTGGACTATAAAAAATAGGTTGGCCAATCACTCAAAATAATTATAGGCCCGATAGCCCTTCTGCTGGACAATCTGATCCCGTTCAGCCAGCTTCAGGTCTGCAATAATCATCTCCTGCACCATTTCTGCAAAGCTGATCTTTGGTTCCCAGCCGAGCTTCTCCTTGGCTTTGGATGGATCGCCAAGCAAGGTCTCTACCTCTGTCGGACGGAAATAACGAGGATCAACCCGGACGATAGTCTTGCCGCTCTTGCGCTCAATGCCGACTTCGTTCAGCCCGCTGCCCTGCCAGACCATGCTCATGCCCAGTTCCTCCGCAGCGATTTCCACAAATTCCCGCACTGAATGCTGCTTACCCGTGGCAATGACAAAATCCTCCGGCTGTTCCTGCTGGAGCATCAACCACTGCATCTGCACATAGTCCTTGGCATGGCCCCAATCGCGCAGCGAGTTAAGATTGCCGAGAAAAAGGGCCTCCTGTAACCCTAGCTTGATCCGTGCCAAGGCCCTGGTGATCTTGCGGGTGACAAAAGTCTCGCCTCGTACTGGCGACTCATGGTTGAAGAGGATGCCGTTACAGCAGTACATCTGGTAGGCTTCTCGATAATTGACCGTGATCCAATATGAATAGAGCTTGGCCACGGCGTAGGGCGAGCGAGGATAAAATGGCGTAGTCTCGCGCTGGGGAATCTCTTGCACCTTGCCGAACAACTCCGAGGTGGAGGCCTGATAAAAGCGCGTTTTACTTTCCAAACCGAGGATGCGAATGGCTTCAAGCAGGCGCAGGGTGCCGAGCGCGTCGCTGTTGGCGGTATATTCCGGGGTCTCAAAGGACACCGCCACATGACTCTGCGCCGCCAGATTGTAGATTTCGTCTGGCTGCACCTCTTGGATTATTCTGATCAGATTGGTGGCATCAGTCAGGTCGCCGTGATGGAGCTGGAAGCGGACATCCTGCTCGTGCGGGTCTTGATAAAGATGGTCCACTCGGTCGGTGTTGAAGAGCGAGGAACGCCGTTTGAGGCCATGTACCTTGTAGCCTTTTTCAAGGAGGAATTCGGCAAGATATGCGCCATCTTGACCAGTGACACCAGTAATCAGAGCTGTCTTCATTTCTGCTATTTTTGCTGCCTGAGAAAATCGTCAAAATAAGCGATGGTCGGAACCAGCCCCTCGCGCAGGGAAATATTCGGTTCCCAGCCGAGCTTGGCCTTGGCCAAAGTGATGTCTGGTTGTCGCTGGCGAGGATCGTCTGCTGGCAGTGGCTTAAAGATCAACTCAGACTTGGAGCCGGTTAGCTCAAGAATATTTTCGGCCAGCTGGAGGATAGTGAACTCGCCGGGATTGCCGGTGTTGACTGGGCCGGTGAAATCGTCCTCGGTGGCCATCAGACGGATGAACGCCTCGATCAGGTCATCAACATAACAGAAAGAGCGGGTCTGTGAGCCGTCGCCATAGATGGTGATCGGCTCGCCCTGTAGAGCCTGAACGATAAAGTTGGAGACTACCCGCCCGTCGTTGGGGTGCATTCTGGGGCCATAGGTGTTGAAAATCCGAGCCACTTTGATTCTGAGCTTATGCTGTCGGTGGTAATCGAAAAACAGGGTCTCGGCGCAGCGCTTGCCCTCATCATAGCAGGAGCGCACCCCGTTGGGATTGACATGGCCCCAGTAGGATTCCGGCTGCGGGTGAATCTGCGGGTCGCCATAGACCTCGGAGGTGGAGGCTTGGAAAATCTTCGCCTTCACCCGTTTGGCCAGACCTAGCATATTGATCGCCCCATGCACCGAAGTTTTGGTGGTTTGCACCGGGTCAAACTGATAATGGATAGGCGAGGCCGGGCAGGCTAAGTTGTAGATTTCGTCAACTTCGATGTAGAGCGGAAAGGTTACGTCGTGCCGGAGCAGCTCGAAATGCGGATTGTCCAGAAGGTGGAGAATATTTTGCTTGGTGCCAGTGAAGTAGTTGTCCACGCAAATAATATCGTGTCCCTCGTTCAGTAGCCGCTCGCAAAGATGCGAGCCAAGAAAGCCAGCACCACCTGTGATCAATATCCGTTTTTTCTGCTGTACAGCCTTCATGCGCCGCTCCAGTTTGTTATGTTTTGGGAAGAGAAAAATGCGTTGGCAACCGCAGACGCAGCACTACACAGCGGAGCAAACTCCCCGCATGATGTATTCGGCCACCGGCAACAAGAAGGGTTGTATTCCATAGGACAGTACGCCGTCATCAAGTTGCAGCGGAGAGCAAACCATCTTCTCCTCGTGCGGTATGGTCACGTGTTCAACGAAGCCAGGGAAGAGTACGACAGGTTTGCCAAGGAGTTTGGCTCGGCCAGAAAGGAGTTGTACTCGGCAGAAGAGGAGTTTTGCTTGGCCAAACTGCTTTCCTAGTCGGCCACAAAGGAGTTTGGCCGACTCCAACTCCTTTCCTAATCGGCAGAACTCCTTTACGGCTTGGCCAGATTCCTTTGTAAGTCGGCCAAACTCCTTGGCGACCAAGCACGATTCCTTTCCAACTCGGCAGAACTCCTCTTTTGCCCAGCCGAACTGCTTGGCAAGCGAGCAAGAAAAGAATATTTTCTTAGAATTATCCCCAATACCGCATGAAGAGAAAGGGGTTTGCTCTCCGTTTCAACCTGATGGCGGCTTACTGCAAGAGATCTTTTCTGTCTGGTGCGCCCGGCAGGATTTGAACCTGCGGCACCCAGATTAGGAATCTGGTGCTCTATCCACCTGAGCTACGGGCGCGGCAAACAACGATGGCCAATTCTACCTTAACCTGGGGTAAAAGAAAAGCCTTTCTGTATCAGCCAGCGGAAAAGACCGCACCGTGACGACACTCTTCCGGCAGCGGTACGCTCTTGCGGCCATAGCCTGGCTGGACGATGCAGTTTCTGCCCACTTGCATCCCATCTGGAATCCGGGCCTCTTTGCCGACCAAGGTGATCCCGCTGTAGAGGTGCGTTGGGAATTCTTTATTAACGATCTTCTTTGCCTCTGCGTCGCCGCAGCCAACGATTGCTCCTTTGCCGATTTGCACTCGTTTATCAGCAACGACTAAGTCCACTTCCGCATTTTCCTCGATCAGCGCATCTTCAAAAAGAACCGAATCACGCACTGCCGCGCCTTTTTTCACTACCACGCCGGGCGAAAGGACGGAATTGATTACTGTGCCTTCAATGACACAGCCTGCCGCGATCAACGAAGACTGGACTGTGCAGCCAGCGGCAAAGCGAGCCGGGGCGCGATCCATCATCCGCCGCTTGTTTTCGATGTTTGGCCTGATCCCCCACGCTTCTGGTGAAATGCCTGAATCTGGACGGATGATATCCATGTTCGCGTCCCAGTATGCCTGGATCGTGCCGACATCGCGCCAGTAGCCATAGAAGGGATAGGCAAAGACCTGCCGTTCCTCAATCGCCTTGGGAATAATGTGCATTCCGAAATCTATTTCCTTGCGGTCACGGGACAGCATGGCCAGCAGGTATTCGGTATCAAAGACGTAAATGCCCATCGAAGCTAGATTGGTGCGCGCCACCTTGGGCTTTTCCTCCCAATCGACAATCCGGTTGTCCTCATCGACAATCCCTGCCCCGAATTGGTGGATTTCGCTCATCGGTACAACCATCATGCCGATGGTGATGCCCGCCTTTTTTTGGCGGTGACAGGCGATCATATCGTTGAGATCCATCTGGTAAATATGATCACCAGAGAGAATGACGACCTGCTCAGAGGGATTAGCCCGAATAAAGTCGATGTTTTGGCGAATCGCGTCTGCCGTACCTTTGTACCAATCTGAATCCTTCTCACCAGTACGGGGCGGCAGGATTTCCACCCCCCGACTACGGCCTGTGAAGTCCCAAGCCTGGCCGTTCTGGATGTGCCGCATCAGCGAGAGCGGCTTGTACTGGGTCAACACGCCGACTTTGCTCAAACCGGCATTCATTACATTGGATAGGGAAAAATCGATAATTCGATACAGGCCGCCGAAAGGCACAGCCGGTTTAGCCCGGTGGCCAACCAAAATATTCAGGCGGCTGCCGATACCGCCCGCCAGGAGCAGCACGAGCGCGTCGTTCGCATCTCTCATCGTAATTCCTCCAGATCAGCAAGCCCCTGCTGCGGCCATCTGCTATCCGCTATTTCTGGTGCAACCGTGCAACCACCGCCAATGACCATGCCGTCCGGCACTTGATTGTTCCAACCGATCACTGTTACGGCTCCGTCAGCGACACCAGCTTGGACATTATAGCCAAAGGCGGTGTTGACATCGCTGACCACTCGCTCCAGCCTGCTACCTCCCTTAACCACGGTATTGAAGAGAAGAATCGAGCCATTAACCTCCGCGCCTTTTTCGACCCGGACACCGGGAAAAAGGATGGAATTCGTCACTTTCCCCTCGACGATACAGCCGTTGTAGGCCATTGAGTTATCGAGAACCCCTTCCTGTCCCACCTTGAGCGGCTGGCAGTCGCGAATGCCACGATGCTCCAAGTTGGTGCGAATCCCCCATTTTTCCATATCAATCAGTGGATTCTCGCCAAGTAGATCCATCGAGGTCTGCCAGTATTCATCTACCGTGCGAGTATAGCCCCAGTAGCCGTTGAATTTATAACCGAATACCTTCATATTCCGCTGCATCATCAAAGGAATAATGTCGCGGCCAAACTCATAGGACTCAGCGGCCTGGTTTTCTTTGAGCACCTCACAAAGCACCTGTGGCTTGAAGCAGAGGACAGTCAGTGAGGCCCATTCACCCTTGGGTTCCGCCGGTTTTTCTTCGTAGGAAAGCAGTCGTCCGCCTTCGGTAAAATCGTCGGCAATTTCCGCCACGCCGAAACGCCGGGCAGCATTTTTCTTTTCTACCTTAATAAAAGCGGCAGTTAAATCTGCATCCTGCTCGTGATGGAAACGGATCAGATTCCGGTAGTCCATCTCATAAATATGATCGCCAGAGAGGATAAGGATTTCCTCTGGCTTGTTGTAGCGGACAAAATCGAGATTCTGATAAACCGCGTCCGCTGACCCCCGATACCAGTGCGGATTATGATAATCTTTAAAGGGCGGCAGAATGAAAATACCTCGGTTCCTGCCAACCATGTCCCAAGCCGCACCAGTGCCGATGTGATTGATCAGCGAGTAGGAACGATACTGACTCAGGATGGCGATACGCTCTATCCCGGAGCGCATCAGATTGCTCAAAGGAAAGTCGATCACCCGGGCGAAGCCGCCAAAGGGGACAGCGGATTTGGGGCGGTAATGGGTGAGTACGCCCAGTTCATCAACGCGGCCTCCGGCCAAGATCATCGCCAAAGTGGAAGGCATTGCCATACAGACTCCCTGGAGTTCAGGCTTTTGGGGTTCCTGTGTCTACGAAAGCGGCAGCAGCCCGTAGGAGAGCTGCCTTTCCCGCAGCCCAATTATACTGCGGTGCTGGCAAAACGACAAAGGAAATCCCGGCAAAAGAAAGGGCTACAAATGCCGAGTGGCGATTTTCATCAAGGTGCCGGTCGTAAACTCCTGCCCTTCGCGTCGGGGCGGCAGGTTCTTCAGCGGCAATTCCGCCCGCGCCGCCTCGCGGTGGCCACCGGCAGAGCCGTACTCACCGAAGGTCTTCTGCGCGAACTTGCCCGCGTGCTTGCGGTAGCCGTCGCAGCGGAGGATTACCACCAGCTTATCTGCGCAGATACCCGACACCAGTACCCAGTCGAACTGGTCAACATGGTTAAGGAAATCGGCAATGATCACCAGTACGTCTGGGGTGCTGACCTTGCCGATGTGGGCATAGGATCGGCCTTTGCTGGATTTGACCTCCCGCAGGGCGGTACGGAAATATTTTAACTCCGAGCGGCGCAGTTCAGTCAATTCAAACTTGCGCACTAGGTTGCGGTTGGCCAGGTTGAAGACGTAACGGAAGGAAATGCCGTCAGCGAGCTGGAGGTTCTTCTTCTCAAAATTCTGCGTATCAACTTTGATGCCGTAATACAGGGCTGTGGCGAGCGAAACCGAGGGCGTGATATTCGCGGCGCGCAGATATTCAACCATCATGGAGGCCACTGCTCCATAGTCTGGGCGGATGTCGATGAATTTCGCATCCCAGCCGCTGGTGATCGGATGATGATCGATCACTGCGTCAAATTGGATTTTTTCAAAACAGGGCTGGTGAGTGGGCTGGGAGTCGAGGAGAATTTTTTTGGAATAGTCGTTGATCTGGAGGGTATGCAGCCGCTCAATGGGAATTTTCAGCCGCTCGACCATCGTCATGTTGTTGAGTCGCCGGATTTCGTTGGGATAGCCGATAGTGACGCTGCCCACCCGGTAACTGAGGAGCCGCTTCACTGCTAGCGCACAGGCCAGCGAGTCGGGATCGGCGACGATGACAATCAGCACCTGATCGGCACGGCCAAAGAGCTGGTAAAAAGCGTTCAGACGGTTCAGGGCGGAACAACGGCTTTTTTCGCTCCGGTTGACAACACCTGCGATCTTTTCCAATCGAATCTGCTTCAACAAGGCACCTGTGGCTATTTTTCACAAAGGAACCGGCAAGGACAAAACCGCAGAGTACGGCAGATTCCTGCGGTAGCCTGGAAATTTCTTATCATGGTAGCACAGGGCGAAAGAGAAATGCAAGCAGGCTTTTTGTTAGCGGAAGCGGGGCACAGAGGGGAACAAGCCCGGATCAGTGTGGGGGATGAAACGGGAACCGGAAAAACGGAGCATGAACTCCTGATTCACGTTCAATTCAAGGTAGGTAATCCGGCGGCAGATGGCTTTTGCCCGTTCCCAAAGCAAGCAGTCCAGCAGGAGCATCTCTGCCCCAGCCAACGAGGTGTTGCCGACCGGATTGAAAATCGTCAGCGGCAGATCAGGGAGCATTCCCAAGGTGATGGCCTGTTTCGGATTGATATGTTTGCCAAAAGCCCCGGCCACGTGAATCTGCGTTAGCTCCCCAAAAGAGACACCAACCTGATTGATTAGCGTTTCCAAGATTGCATACATGGCGGCTTTGGAGCGTATCATGGCATCAATCTCTGTCTGGCTGATGGCCACTCTTTGTGTAAGTACAAAAACTGTCTCGCCCTCGCGCTGAAGTAGGTGCTTCTTGATAAAGCTGCGCTGCTTCTCGCTCTGACCAGGAAATTCTCTCTGAAACTTACCGCGTAAGTCGATGATCCGGGCCAAGTACAGCTCTGCAACCATGTCAATCAAACCTGAACCGCAGATACCCACCGGGGCGGCATCGCCGATGCTGCGCCAGCAGAGCTGCCAGTCTTTGCGGTCGATGCTGACTTGCTCAATCGCGCCTGGCGCGGCCCGCATTCCCATCTTCGCTACTCCGCCTTCTAAAGCTGGACCGGCTGCGCCCGCGCAAGCAATCAACCAGTCAGAGCTGCCCAGCACCACTTCGGCATTGGTGCCGACATCAATGAGCATGGCTGTTTGTTCGGCTTGGTCAAGACCAGTGGCAAGTATCCCGGCGATCAAGTCGCCGCCAAAATAACTGCCCCGACTGGGGAAGGGCCAGATTTTTGCCTGCGGATGGAGCCTTAGCCCTATTTCCACGGCCAGCAAGGGATCAGGCGCATTGACCAATGGAATGTATGGCTCTCGGCAAAGGTAATGCGGACTAAGGCCAAGCAGCAAATGCGTCATTGTGGTGTTGCCTGCTACAGTTACAGCATAAATCGTCTCTGGTCGCACAGCAGATTCTTGGCAAAGATCTTTGATGAGATCGTTGATCGCCTTAATTACTGCCTGTTGAAGCCGCTTCAGTCCCTTGTCTTGGTCGGCAAAATGAATGCGACTGAGGATATCCGCTCCGTATTCTACCTGGAGATTGAGGGCTGTGCGGCGAGCGAGGATTCTGCCGGTGAGCAGATCAATGAGACTGGCCTCAAGATGGGTGGAGCCTAAATCTAAAGCAAGGCCGAGCAGGAAAGCAGGTTGTTCTGCAAAGAAGTCAATCAGCTCTAAGTGACTGGAGAGAATTTGAACCACAACCCAGCCTTTGAAGCCAGCAGAACGGAACGAGGCCGCAGTCTTTGCTAGGCAGGCAAAGGGGCTACGCAGAGGCTGTTTGGCCAGTTGTGGCGGCAGCGCGGTACTTAACGCCGCCTTCAGCCGGTCAAGATCAGCAACGTTATCGGTAAGACTGGGCGGGCTAGCCTCAACATAGATAACAGTGGTCAGGGGCAATGTGGTCAGCAAGAGCTGGCTCCAAGGTATGGGAAACAAGCAACAGCTTTTCCCGGTAATGCTTGACTGGAAAGCCTGTAGCGGGTAAAAATTGAAACTTATTGTAGCAAAAGGGACGGCGCAGGAAAATAGGAGAATTGGCCGACCCGTTGTTTCGAGCCGCCTTTTTCTCAACCGCTAAACACTCTTGAATCTCCTCAACCGCTACATGCTGAAGCAGTTCGGCAAGAATCTCCTTCTGCTGGCTCTGAGCTTCATCGCCATCTATATTCTCATCGACTTTTTCGAGAAGATTGATAATTTTGTCGAAAAAGGCAAGCCCATGGCCTTAGTGGCCAAATTTTTCCTTCTTTCCATCCCGTTTGTGGTCGAACAAATGGGGCCGGTCTGTATTCTTTTGGCTGGAGTGGTCACGCTTGGCGTGCTCAACAATTCTAATGAGCTGACTGCCCTCAAAGCAGGCGGTGTTTCCCTTAAACAAATCACTGGCCCGATCATTGCTGCCGGGTTGTTAGTCACTTTACTGCTCCTGGCCTTGTCGCAATTTGTTCTGCCTAGGACAGCAGCGCAGACTGCCAAGATATGGTACCGGGATGTCAAAGGTCAGATGCCGCTCGGTATTTATCGAAGCGGACGTTATTATTATCAAGGGGAAAATAACTTCTATTCATTTGCCCGGCCTGATCCAAGCAAAAATGTTTTCCTGTTTTTTTCGCATACCTCCTGGAATAGAGACTATGCGCTGCAAACTATGATCGCTGCTGGTCAGGCTGTTTGGAAGAATGGGAAATGGACGCTGTACAACGGCCAAGTCCAAACTGCGCAGGGCAACGGTCAATTCAAGACAGAGATATTTAAATGGCGGAGATTCCCTTTTGCCGAGAAGCCAGCGGACTTCTTTCTGCCTCGGCTGCGCAGCAGCGAGATGTCCATCCTTGAACTGTATCGAGACGCGCTCCGTGGCAAGCAGAGCAAAGAGGAACAAGCTGTAGCTTGGGCTGATTTTTACGGGCGAATCTCCTATATTCTCCTGGGCCTGCCGCTGCTCCTTCTGGGTTTACCGCTTTTGCTCATGGTGTATCGCAAATGGGGCCGTGATTTGTCGTTAGCAGTGCCTGTCAGTTGCGGTCTCGCCTTTGCCTGCTGGGGTATCTGGGCTATACTTCAGTCATTAGCCAAAGCCGCCTACCTCAATCCGCTGGCTGCCGCCTTATCAGTGCATCTGGTCGTGGGTACCCTGGGATTATTCCTGCTGCTGCGGGAAGATACGTAAAGGCGAGCTGAGTGCGCTGACAGAACGCAAAACACCGAGGAACTGCGTAAGATGGATACCCCTAGAACACTGCAAGATATCGAAAAATTGATTGCGTTCCAAACGCCAGAAAGCCTGCATTTGGATTACAAAGCCGGTTCTGTGCTGACTTTGGAAAAGAAAGACGAACTCTGCAAGGATGTTTCAGCCTTGGCTAATTCAGATGGCGGGGTACTGATCTATGGCATCAAAGAAGAAAAAATTCACAAGGTAGCCTATCCGGTCAGCATAGACGAAGGAGTTGATACCAGCAAGGTCAGCAAAGAGTGGCTGGAGCAAATTTTAACCTCAAATATAACGCCCATTATTTCAGGCGTAGAAATCTTCGAGATCAAGAGCGGAGCCAACCGCGCCATCGTGGTTATTCAGGTGGCAAAGAGTTTTCGTGGCCCGCATCAGGCCCCAGACAAAAAATATTACAAAAGACGGAATGTGTTCACCGAACCCATGGAGCATTACGAGATAGAAGATATTCGCAATCGTAAGCAGTTCATCCCTTCTCTGGTTAATATGGATGTGCAGCTTTCTGGTTTTCAAGTTCAGCTGGTCATTGAAAATATAGGCAACGAAGTGGCGCATAATGTGAAATTTATTTTTTCTGATAACTTTTCCTGGTACAAGAGAAGAGGTCTTCCGCACGCTCTCAAAAATGGCATTAAATTTTTTCCGCCAGGACGAAAAATAACCTTCTACACCGAGCCGCTCCATATCTTACTGAATGATAAATCTGGCTTCGATCCTTTTTTTGACGTGGCCATAACCTATTTTCATCCCCAGGCAAGCAGCGAAGTTACGGAAGATATTCATATTAACTTAAAAGACTTTCTCAATAGTGCCATAGAAAGTAATTATTTAAAAAAGATTTCCTCGACTTTAGATGAATTAAGCAAGATAACCAGCGAACTCAACACGGTAAATAATCATCTGCAACATATTGAAAGCATAGCCGGAGCCACAGGGCTGGATTTGTCTATCTCAACCCTGACCAATATCAATAAAATTTTTAAATATAATGGCGGTGCTCAGTGTGTAACCATTGAACATTGCGACCCCTATGTGCTGCAAGAGGTGCTTGAAGTTGATTTTGAAATGGCTTCCAATATTTATTTTTACTATCATAACAATTACAAGGGAACACCCATCGAAGAAATTCCAGGCATGACCGAAGAACTGCTGGAGAAGCTCAGAAAACTTTCCAAAACCATCATTTAAAGAGAAGATGCGCAAAAAGATCGGCATCGTCGGCGTACCCCCTCTGGAGATCATTTGCCAGCTTAATGCGGAGCAAGCCGACATCATTGATCTTGATGAACCGCAGCTTTTCCTGCCTATTGATCAGAGCGATCAGCATCTGCCCAGAGTCTATTGCGCTGTTCTCCGCACCGTGCTGCTCAATGCCTTGAATATCGAGCTTGACCAGATTTACATTGATGTTGGCCCTGGTAAGTGCGACTGCGCCTTGCATGTCGCAGCGGTGCTGAAAGACCTTCTCCGCATTCCAGTCCTTGCCACTCGCAATACAGACACTGAGGGCTTTGGTTTTCCCATTTGCCAGAGCAGTTTACCCCTCATCAACAAGATGCAGGCCATTACCAAAGGGGTGCAATTCTGTCGGCCCTCGCCTGCTTATGAAGCCTGCGTGCCGACAGTTGGTTTCTGGGGTGTTCCGCCGCGTGATTTCTCCATTCTTTCGCTGTTCCCGGACACTACCCACGTGTATGGCTGGGCACGCTGCATGGAAAACAAGACTCCAGCTCATCTCGAACTGGAATCCTGCTGTAACTTGGAGATACCCACTGTTTTCTTCGCCCAATCCTTTTGTGCCAAAACTGCTTTGGCCAAACATCTGGCTGCTCGGCATCCAAAGGCACTCTGGGTGGATTGTGACGTGAGTGCTGGCTCTAGTTTGCGAGCCAAGATCGAGGCTTTTCTCGAACTCTCTGGCGTACTACGAGGCCATTGTGTTGTTAGCTGATTTTGGGACTTCCTATTGCAAACTCCTGGATACGGAACAGCAGGCGCGGCCAGAGATCATTCCCTCCTGTGACTTGCCCCGGAACTTTCAGGCAGACCTTGGCACAGGCCATAATGCCAAGCGGCGAAGCAAGCAGACCGTTAACGAGTTAACTGCCTTGGCCAAAGGCGGCAGCCAACTGATTGCCGAGCCGGATTTTGTCCTGCTTGACTGCGGTAGCCGCGATATCAAGTTTGTCCGCTTTCAGGGCGGCGCAATGGCCGACATGGGCTGGAATGCTGAATGCGGCGCGTCAATGGGTTTTACGATTGAGCTGCTGGCTCAATACTATCACATCGACTACGCCAAGGTAGCCGTGCCAGACAACGGCTTTTCCGTCACCTGCGGCGTGCTTGGCTTGAGCCATATCTTTGATGCGGTGGCCGCAGGCAGCTCTGAGACCGAAGCCGCAGCCAAGTTCGTGCGCGGCATCGCCCGTAATGCCTTCCGTTTTGCCGGTTCGCCAGAGAAACTCTACCTTTCTGGCGGCTTGTGCGAGAATCCGCTCTTTGTGGCCTGCTTTCCCTGCGAACTTATCCCGCTCGGTCGCTTTGTTTTGCTGGAGGGATTGAAGGAATATCTCCTTCCGTAGCGGTTTGCCAAGGAGTTTGGCCAAATAAAACTCCTCTGCAAGTCGGCAAAACTCCTTGGCGGCTCGCTACAACTCCTTTCTTGCCGAGTAGCAAAGGAGTCTTGGTTAGCCAAACTCCTTGGCGGGTTAGCCGGAAAGGAGTTCTGTCGACTAAAACTCCTTTCTGGCCAAACAGAACTCCTTTGTTAGTCGGCAAGACTCCTTTCTTGCTTGGCCAAACTCCTTTGCTAGTCGGCAGAACTCCTTTGTTGCCGAGCAGAACTCCTTGGCAAGTGAGCCAGACTCCTTCCTAGCTCACTCTTTTTCCTTGGTAAATCCACCGTACTCTTAGACCAATTCCGCCATTACCGTGTTGGCTAATAACAAGCCTTGCGCTGTAAGGCGCAGTTTTTCTTGAACGATCTCCAACAGCCCTTGTTGCATGAGCCGCAGCAGTGTTTCGCCGTAATAAACTTGGGCATCTAAGCCAAAACGGCGGCGCAGTTCAGGCAAAGAAACGCCATCTAACATCCGCAGGCCCATAACAACGGTCTCGCGGAAAGCCGCTTCGTTCTCCAAGTGTTCTTCTTCCTGCCACACCTGTTGGCCGTCTTCCATCAGCCTGCAAAACTCGCGCCAATCAGCCACTGCGCTGCGCCGCTTCCCCTGAAGGCAGGACACCGCGCCTGGGCCTAAGCCAAAATACTCGCCGTTTCGCCAGTAATTGAGATTATGGCGACAGGCAAAGCCTGGTAGGGCATAGTTCGAGATTTCATAGCGGTGGAAATCTGCGCTAGACAGCATAAGCTGCGTTGCCACTAGCATTTGCAGCCCGGTTTCCTCATCAGGCAAGAGCAGCGCGCCCTGTGCCTGCTGGCGGGCAAAGGGGGTTCCCTTTTCAATGGTCAGCTCATAGAGGGAAAGATGCTGCGGCTGAAGAGCAAGTGCCTGGGCCAGGGTTTCCTGCCAGCTGCGCAGGGTTTGTCCGGGCAAGCCATACATTAAATCCAGATTGAGATTGGTAAATCCTGCCTGCCGGGCCAGTTGTACGGTCTGCACTGCGTCTTGTGCAGAATGCGGACGGCCTAAACGTTGCAGTTCCTTGTCTTGCAAAGACTGCACGCCGATGGACAGGCGGTTGAAGCCTGCTTGCCGCAGGGTTTGCAGAGCAGAAAGGTCAACGGTAGCGGGATTAACCTCAATTGAAATTTCCGCTTCTTCGAGAGCAGGGAAAGAATGCAGGCAATCGGCCAGTAAGCCTTGTAAGGCTTTGGCTGGCAGGAGAGTTGGCGTGCCGCCACCGAAGAAGATACTGGTGAGTGGTTGCTGAAGAAAGAATTGCGCGAACCATCGCAGCTGTTTGCTGACTGCCGCAAGATAGGCTTGGCCTTGGTCAACCGGTAAACCTGCTTCGGAGTAAAAGCTGCAATAGGCACACTTCCGCAGGCAGAATGGCACATGGAGATACAGGCCCAAATCTTGCTGCATCAATCAGGCCAAGCGTGAGCACAGTGCCGCGCAATCGCTGCGAACCGCTGCCATCTGGCCTTGATCTGCAAAACTATAGACCGTTTCCCCTGCGCCAATGATCAGATGATCGAGCAACTGGATATTCATAAAAGAGCACAGGAGATGGAGGGTGCGCGTCAGCTGTTCATCCTGGGCTGAAGGCTGAAGACTGCCCGACGGATGATTGTGGGCAATTACCAAGGCAACAGCATTGCGGGCTAGAGCGGCTTTAAGTAACTCGCGGGGATAGACGGTGTTGACATTCACCGTGCCTTCCGAGAGGATTTCGCTGTCAATCACTGCGTGACTGGCATCAAGATAGACCGCCATGAAGACTTCTCGCCGCAAACCGCGCAAGGCGTGGATGAGATAGTCAGCCACGTCCTTGGAGGAGGTGATATAGTTCTTCTTCTGGATGCGCTGGCGCAAATAACGGCGCGCGACCCCTTGAATGAACTGGAGGGCAAAGATGTTTTTCGGCCCCATGCCCCTGATCTTCTCCAGAGCTGAAGGATGCGCATCCAAAACCTCTGGCAGGCTTTTGAACCGCTGCATGGCTTCCTCTGCGGCTGGGCGGCAATCGCAGCGTGGCGTGCCAAAGGTCAGCAGCAGCTCAATCACTTCGGTATCGGTCAGGGCATCAATGCCTTGCGCCTGAAAGCGATCCCGCAGCCGCTGCCGGTGGCCTTCGCCAGGTTTGCTAGGGTCTTCCTGAAGGTTGATCATGATCGGCAAAAGGTGGCTGGTGAGGGTAGTGGTTGCCATTCAGAGCAACGCGGCTCATCTTACACTGCATCCAGGCAAGATAAAACCTCAGCTCACCCCATGTCAACTCCATTTATCTCGGTATCAGTTATGGCGCAACGCAGTGGATTCAGACCCAAGCAAACGAACGTGCACGCTCTTGTCTTCGTAACCGCTGAGATGGAGAATCGCGTTGATTGGCTGCAGCGTTTTGGCGGGACGTACCCGCAGGCAACCCGCTGCATCCAGCCAGGCAATTCCGCCCTTGAGGACTAAATCATCTGTATCGTGCTGGCAGCCAGTTAGTGGGCAGTCAAGAACAGCCGAAACCAAGCCGTCGTTGCCCACAATTTCCCCGTGTAAGCTACGCAAAGCAGGCGCAACCAACTCGTGGAACAGCAAGCGCACCGCAGGCGGTGGGCCAGGCAAGCCAAAGAACGGTACCTTCCCCAGCAGTCCGACTAAGGTTGCTTTGCCTGGCCGTACATGCAAGCGATTGCAGAGCGGTTCTCCGCCCAGCAGGCTAAACACCTGCTCAGTCAGGTCGAATTTCCCTGGCCCCATGCCGCCGGTGCTGATGAGCAGATCAGGTTGATGCTGCTGGATGATCTGCTGCATCAGGGCTGCGCTGCGCTCGGCGTTGTCCTCGACAAGAGCAGTGCAAACACAGAGGCAGTTCTCTGCCTGCAATAAAGCAGCGAGTAAGATCCCGTTCCCGGAGATTTTCTGACCATGCTGGAGGACTGCTCCGGCCTTAATCAATTCGCTGCCTGTGCAAAGGACTGCTACCCTTGGCTGGCGATGCACAGCAATGTCCTGCGTGCCGTTCTCTGCTAACCAAAGGAGATGCTCAGGCAGGAGGCGGGTTCCAGCAGCAAGCAACAGTTGCCCTGCTTGAATCTCCTGCCCTTGACAGCGGATGTGGAGCGGCTGGCTGGTCAGTTCTGCGAGCGGCACCAACACCTTGTCTGCCTGTTCCTGACACACCTCACACGGCACAACCCTGGCGCAATGAGACGGCACAGCTGCGCCAGTCATAATCCTGATTGCTTGGCCTAACTGAAGGGCTTTGTATTCAAGACATCCAGCAGCACTCTCGCCACTGATTTGAAAAACAGCAACACGATGATCGACAAAGAGCGGTTGACTGGCTAAGGCAAAGCCATCTCGGGTAGATTGATCAAAGGAAGGGCTAGGATACTGCGCATGAATGGCAACGGCACTGATACGACCAAGGGCGTTGCTTAAGGGAATCTGTTCGGGTGCTAAAGGAGCGAGGCGGGCAGTGAGGGCAGCGCAGGCTTCAGCAAGAGAAAAAAAGGCAATCTTCTTCACTGGCTGGTGATCAGGAGAACTCTTGCGTAATTCAGAAGCATTCAATAACCGGTACGAATGAAGATAGGAAACAGTGCAGCACCGCAGTTCTCCCAGAAAAGCATAGAGAGTGCTTTCTAAAAAACCACTCTAGTGCTTTTTATAAAGCCATTAGAGTGCTCGTAGTACGGGCACCAGAGTGGTCTTGGTACGAGCACTAGAGTGCCTTTCCGATGAGCACTCTCTATGCTTTTTATCGAGCACGAGAGTGCTTTTTTCCGGCCACCGATATGCGGCGTTAGAAAGCTACTCTGTGTCTGCTAGAGCCTGTTAACGCTATTTACTAAGTTAATAACTTTCTGTTATTGTTACCCTATGGAAATAACACAGCAGCAATACGAAAAAATAAGCGGCATCTTCCCGCGTCAGAGAGGCAATGTCACAATTGACAACCTCACGATGTTGAACGCGATGCTGCATGTCCTTGAACATGGGTGCAAATGGAGAGGGCTTCCAAGCAGTTTCGGCAATTGGCACAGCATTTACACCCGCATGAGCCGCTGGAGCAAAAATGGTGTGCTTGACCGGATTTTTGCACGGTTGCAGCAGGAGCAGATGTCCGCATCAATGCGGATGCCTTTTCTCTCGACAGCACGGTCAGTAAAGTTCATCCTGACGGAACCGGGGCATTAAAAAAAATGGCCCTCAGTCAGTCGGCAAATCCTGCGGCGGATGGACAACCAAACTGCATCTGATTGCCGCATCCGCTGAATGCGCGGTGATATTCTCTCTTTCTCCCAGCCAGGCTGCTGGTGGAATTGGGAGCGGCTTCGGAACCATGCGCTATGGTCATGGACAGGGCGTATGAAGGAGATGAGACAAAAAAATTGACAGCCGAACTGGGATTTTTCCCCGTCGTGCCTCCGAAAAGCAGTCGGACAGAACCTTGGGAGCATGACAAGGAGCTGTACAAAAAGCGCAATGAAATCGAACGGCTGCTCAGGAGGCTGAAGGGATGCCGCCGCATCTTCACCCGGTTTGACAAATTGGATGGCATGTTCATCGGGTTTATCGTTTTGGCCCTGATCGTGATCGCAATTAAATAGTGTTAATAGGCCCTACTACGGTTCAACGGTTGACGTTTTATGCTGCTAGTGCTTGCTCAAGATCAGCCACAATGTCCTGGATATTTTCGATACCGACGGAGAGCCGGATCATGGATTCGCTTAACCCTGTCGCCGCGAGTTGTTCCGCAGAAAGCTGTGAATGAGTAGTGCTTGCCGGATGAATAGCCAGCGACTTTGCATCCCCAACATTAGCCAGGTGCGAGAAAAGCCGCAGGCTATCAATGAAGCACCGCCCTGCTTCCCTGCCCCCTTTGATACCAAAAGCAACCATGCCGCCAAAGCCCTTGGGCAAATACTTGCGGGCAGTTTGATTGGCCTCGCCAGGTAGTCCAGGATAGCGCACCCAATCCACCTTTGGATGCTGTTGCAGGAATTCTGCCACAGCTTGCGCATTCAGGCAGTGCCGTTCCATGCGTAACGCCAGGGTCTCAATCCCTTGCAGGAAAAAGGCGCAGTTATCTGGGCTGATGCACGCTCCCAAATTGCGCAGGGGTACTAAACGCATCCGCAGGGCAAAGGCAATCGGGTTCATTGCGCCCAGGTCATGGGCAAAACGCAGACCATGGTAGCCAGGATCAGGCTGATTGTAGAGGGTAAATTTGGGATTTGTCCAATCGAAGGTACCGCCATCAATCACAATACCCCCAATTGCGATGCCGTGACCACCCATCCACTTGGTTAACGAATGCACCACGATGTTTGCTCCGTGCTCTAAGGGACGGAACAGATACGGCGTGGTAAAGGTGGAGTCAACAATCAAAGGGAGATGATGCTTACGGGCAATAGTAGCCACCGCCTCAATATCGGTCATGTCCAACCCTGGATTACCAATAGTCTCACAGAAGATGGCTCTGGTTTTCTCTGTAATTGCTCTCGCAAAGTTGTCTGGAACAGTGGGATCAACGAAATGCACTTTGATCCCCAGCTGCGGTAGAATGGCATCAAACTGGGTGTAGGTACCACCATAGAGATTGCAGGCTGCCACTACCTCATCACCTGCGGCACAGATGTTGATGATCGAATAAAAGATCGCAGACATACCAGAAGCCAAGGCTAAGGCAGCAGCTCCACCTTCAAGGGCAGCTACCCGCTTCTCTAGCACATCTTGCGTTGGATTCATCAAGCGAGTATAGATATTGCCCAACTCTTTTAAAGCAAAAAGGTTGGCGGCGTGCTCGCTGTTTTTAAAGAGATAGGAGCTGGTTCGATATACCGGTACAGCTCGGGAAAGCGTATCCTGATCAACCGTGTGTCCGGCGTGTAAGGCAAGGGTTTCAAAGCGGTGCTGGCTCATGGGTGTGCCTCCTTGTTCGCTGTGAAGAGGAATGGGACGAGCTGAAGAGATGCTGCGACTCTTCTCTTTGTAGCGGATTGCCCATGCGCTGGCAAGGAGAGATTAGACCTCTTGCATAAGGGCAACAAAGGCTTCCTGCTTGCCCCTGCGATTTTCTTTGCTGGGCTGAAGTCTGTCTTGCCTGAACAATCTACGCCCGCAGTGTTGGTTCCTTTTCTGTGATCCTGTGTTTTCTTTGTCTGGCTGCGGTCGAGATACGCTCCGCTGTAGATTTTCTTGAATAAATATACCATGTTTTCTGCTGAAGAGTATGCCGAAAACGGCCTGATGCACACCGGAATTGCCCTAATTCCAATTAACATCGGGCCGTTTCAAATTGGAATCGCCTTAATTCCTGTTGGAATTGGTTCAATGTTAACAGGAATTGCCCCAATTCCAATTGACTTTAGGCCGTTTCCGATTGGAATCACCTTGATTCCTGTTGGAATTGGTTCAATGTTAACAGGAATTGCCCCAATTCCAATTGACTTTAGGCCGTTTCCGATTTGAATCACCTTGATTCCTGTTGGAATTGGTTCAATGTTAACAGGAATTACCCCAATTCCAATTGAATTTAGGTCGATTCCGATTGGAATCGCCTTGATTTCTGTTGGAATTGCCCCGATTCCAGTTGACTTTGGAGCGATGCAAGCGGCAAACAACCAAGGTGCGAACGTCTGACGGTTTTCTGTGGCTGCATGAGTGGTGTATCCTCTCTGCTTTAACACCTCGCGCTGTATCAAGCGCAAGTGCGCAGTTAGATCTCCATAGAACAGTCCTACATGATCTCGTAGGGTACTTTATGCAAGAGGTCTATTTTATACTGAGGCTGATAACACACGGATGCTGCGTTGCGCGCAAGCATCAGCAAGACCAAGGAAAAAGCTGAGGAAGAGGAGTAGATGCCACGCAACTGAAGCTGTTTTGTTTGGGGCGTATTCTCGGTTGCGCAGCCAGTTCCACAGTTGCACAGCCAATGGAGTAGCGCAGAGCAGGGTCAATACACGTCGTATTGCTTGCTTGCTCAGACTCTCTTGTGGTGGGACTTTGTGCCAAAACAGCTTGGCTGAATAGCCCATCAGATAGATTCGTTTGGCGATCCCTTGGACAGTGAGCAAATGCCAATGAAAGCCTTGCGCTGAGGGATCGTACAGCAAGCGCATTCCTTGCTGGGCAAGACGGCAGCCAAGTTCTAAATCCTCATGCGAGGCATAAGGAAACGATTCATCAAACCAGCCGCTCTTATCCAGGAGTGCCCTTTTCACCGACACATTGCAGGTGTAAAAAAACATCGGCCCAGCTTCCTGGCCAGCTTGCAAAGCAGCATAATTGAAAAAATATCTTCTCCCGGCCTGCTCTAACCAACGCATAAACAGGCTGGGAGGTAGCTCTTCAGGAAAGGAAACATAGCCAAGCAAGGCATCACGTTCATCTGGTCGTTCTTGATGAAACTGAAGATGCTTTTGTAAGAGCAGAGCAGCTGGTTCAATGTCATCGCCTAGAATCAAGACAGCCTTGCCTCTCACTAAAGCAAGACCAGCATTTCTAGCTCGAGCTGGGCCGCTGTTTTTTGCTAGAGAAACCCAGCAGAGAGGTGCAGTGGTCTTTTCGGCAAAATGCTGGAGGAGCTGGACTGTGTTATCAGAAGAGCCATCATCTACCACGATGATTTCGTAGCAAGATGCAGCCGCAGTTTGTGCTTCCAGAGCGGCTAAGGTACGTTGCAAGGCTGCCGCGCGATTATAGGTAGGCAGCAGAACAGAAAGCTCTGGCGCAGCCGCAGCAAAACTCCTGCTGGTGCCACGTGCTTTAAGTTGCTCCTTGCTGCTCATGCTGCGGCCAGATCCATCTTCTGTCTGCTGTACTTCACTGCGGCAACGAGCCAACCCACCACATAGGCCAGGTAAATCCGGCTTTGGATGGTTTGCTCTGTTGGTGTGCAACAACCAATTGCCCGGAAGCTGTTCGAGAGCAGCCTCTTGAGCAGAGACTGGCTGTCGCGTTGTTGATTAACCGGCACAAAGGCGGTGTTCTTGAGGGTTCGGGAGATAATGTAATCGGTAATGCCGCCCCAATAGTAGCGTTTGTAAAAGAAAGACGGCTCAGTTCGCTCTTTCGGGACAAAATGATACATGCAAACATCTGGGTGGTAGTATAAACGACCGCCCAATGCCCTTAATCGATGCTGAAACTGCACTTCTTCGCCAGAAAGCAAGAGATTCTTCTTTCTGCCTAAGCGTGTATCAAAGCCATGTAATTGTTGGAGGACATCAAGACGATAAAAACTGTTGCAACCGACTAACCATTCCCCTTCAGCTTCCAGGAAACGAGGTAGATCTCCCCAGTTTACCCAGCCTAAGGCCCCGTAATACGCCTCTGAAAGCCAAACAGGAGCTGGAACTTCCCATTCCAGCTGCACAGGGCCACCGACCCATTCTGGTTGCGGCTGAACTTGCTCAAAACTCCACAAGGCCTTTTCTAACCAAAGGCGATCAGCAACCGCATCATCATCAAGATAGCCGATATACGGAGTACGGCTTACTTTCCAGCCTGTATTTCGGGCGCAGGATAGACCGATCTCGGCTTCGTAAACGTACTTAAAGTTAGGGAGATGGGTAAACTGCTGACAAATGGCTGCGGTACGATCTGTAGAACCGTTATCAACCACCAAGACTGCATACAGTGACTGATCGAGCGTTTGCTGATACAGACTGTTGATGCACTTTTCTATAAATCGTTCCCGATTATGGGTGCAGATGATCGCAGTTATTTTGAGTGATGCTGACATTGTGTTGGAACCTCAGTACGGTTCCTTGTGTAACAGCTCCACATAATCCTGCCGCAGGAAATTATGCAGCAGCACAATGCCTGCCTTGGTCATGATGAGCTTTTTTAAAGTTATACAGGCAAGGTAATTTCTTTTTTACTTACAGAACTGTTTGAAATAGCGGCAACGACTAATTCATCTGCTGTCTTCCCTTCTGCAAACAAGGCATTACGTTCAAGTTTTAATTTATCATTTATAAAATTATGCCTTATCTCGAATTCGGTAAAAATCTCACTCCATGTTTTTACTAAAAATTTTATTCTGCCGCTATCTTGAAAGAGAACCAAACCTTTTTCTCCATGCATTTTGTTCGTCTCAATATGTCTTTTTATATAGTTCTTTGTGTCAAATTTTCTCCCGACGAGATAAAACCTCCATTCC
The DNA here is from genome assembly GCF_048287395.1 of Candidatus Electronema sp. PJ. Taxonomy (NCBI): domain Bacteria; kingdom Pseudomonadati; phylum Thermodesulfobacteriota; class Desulfobulbia; order Desulfobulbales; family Desulfobulbaceae; genus Candidatus Electronema; species Candidatus Electronema sp. PJ. The sequence goes on from NZ_JBLWEO010000041.1 coordinate 34,532, forward strand.
ATATTAGAGCCATTAAATTCAGGTTGATCTTCTATCACATTGATATATTTTAAAACTTGCGAATACTCTTTTTCCCCTATATTTTTCAATGGGTGTTTTAACTCAACAACAATATTTTCGATACTGTCAGTTAATTGATTCTGACGACAAGCAAAAATATCCATTTCTTTAAGTTTATCAGGATGATCAATTTTTCTATCGTAGATATCCCCTGAAATATGATACACATACCTTCGCAACGCTTCTTCAAATTTTGGTTCCGCAGCTGTTACGAGATGGTATTGTTCTCCAAATATCCAATAATTATTCTCTATTAATGTCTGGAGATGATTAACTTCATCCGCTTTAATGTTCTCATTAAAAACTAATTCCTTTAATGAATAATATGTTTTATATCGATCTTCGATCAATTTTATGGCTGAAATTATTCTTCCTAATCTTGCTGAATGAAATAAATTTGCAAAAGCTTCCCGCTCTTCAGGCTCTAATTTTACTACTTCATCTAAAATAGCGAGAATGCGATCTCGTTCATTAGAATCGAGCAACAAATCCAAAAAGCGAACAAATGTCTTTTGCTGTTCTATGTTTAAGTTTGAGAAAACTTTAGGCTGGACTTCATATAATCCTATTATTGTTTCCTTCAGCTCTTTTTGTCTATATTCATCCCAACTATTTTTGTACTCAGGGAACACTCCTTTTGATTCAAACTCCTCTATCATATTTGATGCAAATTTCCGTAAATAAGGCTTTCTTTTTGATTTTAAATAATCAACAAGTTTTTCTTGCAAGAATTTATATTCCGGCGAATTTGACGCATTAAAAAGATTCTGTTGATTCGCTGAACCGCTTTGAGAAAAAATAAAGTTGTCAAATAGATTACTCTCAATAAATACACTATGATAAAAATGATCCCCTTTCCTATTCAGCGTTGTAAAATCTTTATAGATCTCATCTCCTTTTTTATTAATATAGTAAAACTTAGATTCTTCCTTGTTTAGCTTGTTTCCCCATTGAATAAATCGTATGTTAAAATTATTTTGGTCACATACAAATAAAATATTGTCACGTTCACAAATCAATTCTTCGTAATCCAGCAATTCCCCATTAATTATTATTTTGTATTCCTTAGACTTATTTAATTCAAGGAACCAACAGAATTCCTTTTTCAAAAAAGGAATAATTTCTTTTTCTATATCTTGCGGAGGTAACGTGATATTAAAAAATATCACCTTCGTGCCTTTACCGTCAGGTATCCCACTAACCCAGTTAGAAACCTCATAATTTTTCAAATCTTGCGAATCAATTTTTATTATTCCACTTTTAAGTATATCTCCATCTTGATAAGATGTATGCCACTCTGCGTTTTTTGCAAAAACAAAAAAAGTTAATCTTCCAACTCCATTTTTTCCATGAAGAACAGACGAATGTTTTTGAGACGTTATTTCTATAGCTTTTTCTGAATCATAAAATTTATCAAACTTATCTTTTAATTTATCAAAATCAATACCATTACCATTATCTTTCACTGAAAGATAATCTAACGAGCCAAGTTTATTGACTTCATATTCTATTTCAACAGTACTGGCTTTCGCATCAAATCCATTCCATATATATTCAGCTACCCCATGAAATGGCTTGTAATTTTTAAGAACCTTCTTTATACCAGAAGTTGTTATTTCAACGCCTCTTTTCATAGAACTTATCGTGTCGTGTTCAAGATGTAAAAATACTTTTGAGGCAATATCTTGACATTGCCTCAAAAGTTTTCTAACTCATCAGCTTTACATAATCCTGCCGCAGGAAATTATGCAGCAGCACAATGCCTGCCTTGGTCATGATCGATTCAGGATGAAACTGCACGCCTTCCACAGCCAAGGTCTTGTGGCGCAGGCCCATCAGCTCGCCCTGATCGGTGTGACAAGTGGCCTCCAGGCAATCCGGCAGACTGCTTTCCTCCACTACAAGTGAGTGGTAGCGCATTCCCTCAAAGGGATTCTCCAAGCCGGTGAACACACCTTTATTGTCATGAAACATCAGGCTCGTTTTACCGTGCATCACCCTGCCTGCGCGGATCACCTTGCCGCCAAAGGCTTCACCAATGGATTGATGACCGAGACAGACACCAAGGATAGGAATCTTACCGCTGAAATACTGAATCGCCGCGATGGAGATGCCTGCCTCTTTAGGTGTGCAAGGGCCAGGCGAGATCAGTAAGCGATCAGGCTGCATAGCCGCGATTTCCGCCACGGTGATTTTGTCATTACGGAAGACGCGGATTTCTGGCGGCTGCCAACTTGATGGTGCATTTGGTGGCGCAGCAGCCAAGGTTTGAACGATGTTAAAGGTGAACGAGTCGTAGTTATCAATGAGGACGATCACGGCAGCAGCCCCTGTTCGGCAAGTTCGACAGCCCGGCGCAATGCACGGGCCTTGTTAACGGTTTCCTCGAATTCCTTCTCTGGTACAGAATCAGCGACGATACCTGCTCCTGCTTGCACCCAAAGATCATTGCCCTGGAGGACAAAGGTACGAATAGCAATGCAGAAATCCATGTTACCGGAAAAACCGAAATAGCCCACTGCGCCTGCGTAAGGGCCGCGTCGGTCTGGTTCCAGCTCATCAATGATCTTCATCGCTTGAATCTTTGCTGCACCGCTAACTGTACCTGCTGGGAAGCAGGCAGCCAGCACATCGAACTGATCTTTGCCAGCGGCTAACTGACCATGCACGCCAGAGACGATGTGCATGACGTGACTGTACTGCTCCACCACCATCAAGTCGCGCACCTCAACCGTGCCGTGCTCGGCAACTCGGCCTGTGTCGTTGCGCCCTAGATCAACGAGCATCAGATGTTCGGCTCGCTCTTTGGGGTCAGCCAGCAGTTCTGCTGCCAAAGCCTTATCCTCCTCAGCAGTCGCCCCACGTTTGCGGGTACCAGCAATTGGGCGCAGTTCAATCTCGCCGTCCTCTAAGCGCACGAGAATTTCCGGCGACGAACCGATGAGGCAAAGATCATCTAAGCGGAGATAAAAGAGATAAGGGCTGGGATTGACGTGACGCAGGGAGCGGTAAAGCAAAAAGGGATCAAGTTCAGTTTTGCTCTGAAAACGCTGCGAGAGTACCACCTGGATGATGTCGCCAGCAGCGATGTTTTCTTTGGCCCGCTCAACCATCTGACAGAAAGCCTGCTCGTCCATGTTGGAACGGAACTCGTGTTTCCTGCAAGCTGTCGAAGTAAACATGGACTCTGGTAAAGGATGACGCAGCCGCGCCAGCACTGCCTCTATCCGGGCGCAGCCATCCACATACAATTCCGCTGCGTCCTTGCCCTCTTCTGGAATGACATTGCAGACCACGGTTAACTTCTGGCTGATCGAATCATGAATCAACACTAGCCGGGGCACCATAAAAGAGGAATCGGGGATATCCAGCGGGGTGTGGCGATCTGGGATTTCCTCAATGAAACGGATTATATCATAGCCGAGAAAGCCGACTAACCCGCCGTAAAATCTCGGCAGGCCGGGCGCAGTGCTGGCGTTGAAGGAGGCGAGTAATTCGCGCAGCTCGGTCAGCGGATTGACTCCTTCGCGCACATCAGCAGCCCTGCCGCAACGTGTCAGGCTGATCTGGCCGCCCTTCGAGGAGAAGGTCAGTAGCGGATCTAGGCCGATGAAGGAATAGCGGCCCCATTTCTCGCCGCCTGCCATTGATTCAAAAAGAAAGGCATGATGCTCGTTGCCTACGATTTTGGCAAAAAGGGTGAGCGGCGTGTCGAGATCGGCAATCACGGTGCGGTGAAGCGGAATTAGCCCCGCCTCTGCGGTCATCGCCGAGAATGTTTCCAGATCAGGGGAATACATGGCTCCTGTCCTGCGAAAAAATAAAAAGCCACAGAAGCATCTGCTTCCGTGGCTGACTGTCCTTCCTCAACCAGAGCTGCCGGAGCTGATTTAGGCAGCGGCCAGCATCTTGTTGACCCGCTTGGTCAGCCGGGAAATCTTCCGGGAAGCGGTGTTTCTGTGGATGGTGCCCTTGCTGGCGATTTTCTGGATGATCGGCATGGCTTTTTTCAAGGCCTCCTGCGCTGTTTCGCCCGCACCTGCGGTCACTGCATCTTCAACGTGGCGGATGGCGGTGTGCATCCTTGATTTGTTCCTACGGTTGCGCAAGCGGCGCACCTTCGATTGCCTATCCCGTTTCTCTGCTGACGAATGATTAGCCATAAAAGTATCCTTAAAAATGAATATTGTTCAAATGAAATAAAAAATATAGCTGACCTGCCTGCGCTTGTCAACTGTATTTGCAGCCAAGCACATCAGTTCTTCGGCTGTGTCTCCCCAGACTCTGCCGGAGCAGCCTTGCTGTCCTGCTGTATTTTTTCCTGCATCTTGAACAGGAAGCTCCAGAGCCGGGAGTCATCAGCCTCTTTTTTTTGAGAAAGAGCTTCCGTCTGAATGACCGGAATCTCATCCACATTCCGCTGCGTTGGCGGTTTGGCTGTTGGTTGCGCCTCATCAGCAGGAGATTCAAACGGTGCGAAGAGAACAGAGACTTCTTCCGGCGGCTTGGTAGCGGCTTCCACCTGTTTCTGCCCGTCTGTAGTCGAAGTAGTACCGACTGGCTGGGCGGTGAAGAGATTATTCAGCGCACTGTTCACTGCGTCCTGCGCTGATACAGTTGCCTGCTGGCCTAGACTTCCTGTCGCCGTCTTCCCGTCGAGGGTGAAATCTGCGCCTTCCATATCCGCTCCGAGCAGATTGGCTCCAGTGAGGTCGGCACCACCGAGCGATGCGCCGCGCAGTACTGCGTTGTGCAGGTTGGCTCGGATTAAACTGGCCTTATTCAGCTGCGCGCTACTCAAATCTGCACCTTCTAGGTTCGCCTCGGTCAGATTCAGCCGGTCCAACACCACCCCGCTCAGATTGCAGCCACGACAGGCATTGGTGGTGAGCAGCTGGTTAAAATTTTTCCGAATCTCCGGGTTAGACGAGCCAAGCAATTCGGCAGAGCCAGCCCTGCCGCAGCAGAACAGAGCTGCGCAGAACAGAAGACATCCCTGTACATTGATGCTGATTTTCCGCATGAGCCGTCAAGCCTCCGCCAGACCACTGCGTTGTTCAGGGCCAGACCAACTGTCGGTGTATCCAGCCAGAAGGCAACTGGGAATGAGACACCTTGATCCAGTCTCCCTGCTGATCGATTTTTTTGAGAATCACTTCGCGCACCACTCTGCCAACCTGAGGAGAATCCGTACTTGCTTCGGCTCGGATGTTCCCCTTGGCTGCCTTGACGATCACATAGGGCACTTTCGAGACCAAACTGGCGGCTATCCAGCCTTTGTCATTTTCGTAATCGCTGACATTCAGCCAGTCGCCTTTACGTTCAATCACTTGCAGCGGATATCCAGCAGGCAGCTGAAACAGTACATTCGATGCAGCGGCATCCGGGGTCGAACGGAGATTTACGCCATCCTTCACGACCGACACAAACTCAGCTGCTGAGGCTGCTGCCGCAAAAGCCAGTGTCACCAACAGTATCCCTAACCTTGCCGCAAAAGTCCAGTGGTTCATTGCATTGCCTCCTTTTCTTCACTCTACGGTGCTCATCTCAAATAACCCTCTTGCATAATGCAACAAATCAAGAAGAAGAGTGCGTTCCATAGTACACGATGTTTTTTACTTAACTCTGAGAAACCATTCCTTTCTTACTCGCTGGCCAAGGAGTTTGGCTTGGCCACAGAGGAGTTCTGCCAACTTGCCAAGGAGTTGTACTCGGCAGGAAAGGCGTCTGGCCGAGTAGCAAAGAAGTTCTGCCGACTTGGAAAGGAGTTTGAGTCGGTAAAACTCCTTTGCGACCGACTAGGAAAGGAGTTTGGCCAAGCCGAACTCCTCTTCTGCCGACTTCAACTCTTTTCTGGCCGAGCCAAACTCCTTGGCCAACGAGCACTATTCTTGTTGACCTATGCAGGATATCAAATGCAAAAGAAATTCCTGGTTCCCCTTGGCTCCACAGATGTCAGCGGCTGCGCTGCCAACGCAGGTGAGGCCGATCTCGCCTGCGAACCGGCTCATCTCAAGCAAAACTTCTGCGTGCAGATGCTGCTCGCGGACGATGCCGCCCGCGCCAACCTTGCTTTTCGGTAACTCAAACTGCGGCTTTACCAAGGCGACAATCTGCGCTGGGCCGTCGAACAGCGGCAACAAAGGCGGTAGCAGGAGTTGAAGCGAGATGAACGAGGCATCAATGACGACTAAATCTAAGGGATCGGGAATCTGCGCCTTGGTCAACAAGCGGGCGTTAGTGCGCTCCAACACTACTACCCGCTGGTCTTGGCGCAGTTTCCAAGCTAGCAGGCCATAGCCGACATCAACGCTATAAACCCGCGCCGCGCCCTGCTGAAGCAGACAATCAGTGAAACCGCCGGTGGAGCAGCCGATGTCAGCGCAAATCCAGCCGCTAGGATCAAGATGGAAATCCCGCAACCCACCCGCCAGCTTTTCACCGCTGCGGCTGACATAAGGGGAACTTTTCCTCAGCCGGATCTCGCTGTCTGCTGCCACCAGCGTCCCAGCCTTGCAGTCCGTACTGGTGCCAACTAACACCCGGCCTGCACCGATCAAGGCGCGGGCTGCTGCGGCATCCACAGCCAGGCCTCGCTTGATCAGCAGCTGGTCAAGCCGCTGCTTGTCACTGGGCATTTAGGGCTGACGCAGATTCTCCATCCGCTCCTTTGCCACCTTGGCCTCGCGACTGTCGGGATGCTCGGAGATCAGCTTGCCGTAGATGATTTTGGCAGTCTCTTTGTCAGTCAGCTTCTCAAAGGACATTGCTTGCCGGAGCAGGGCCGCCGAGATGTGCGGATCGCCGTTGTAGTTGGAGATTACTTTTTGGTAATCGAGGATGGCGAGATCATATTCGCCCTGGTTGAACAGGCATTCGCCCATCAAATAGAGGGCCTTGGCTGCCTGTTTGCCGTTGGGCTGACCAGCCAAATGCTGCTCGAACAGCTTGTAGGCCTTTTTGTAGTTCTTCTCTTTGAAGCTGTTCATACCCTTGCCGAGCAGACCGTCCTCAGCCTTGTCCTCAGCCTCATCTGCTGCTGGAGCAGGCTCTTTTTTCACCTCTTCGGCAGCAGGAGGGGCAGGAGCTTTTTCCTCCTGCCGGACAGGCGTTTCAAAGCCGTCCTCCTCCTCTGGTGGTGACTGCTCCACCTGCTGGCTTGGCTCGACAGGTGCTTTGCGCACCTTTCTGTTCCCCGGCTCAATGGTCGTTACATCGCCTTCCCCGCTGCTGGCAGTTCCTTCCTCGCCTGCGGCGCGTAAGGCTATATCTGCCTTTCTTCTTGCTTCAGCCGCCTTTTCAGCCGCTTCTTTGGCCCGCTGCTCCGCCTCTCTGGCCTTCTGGGCGGCATCATGCACCTTGTCCTGGCTCGCCTGCTCAAGACCATTACTGAGTTGTTCAATTCTCTGTTCCAGCGACTGCACCAGGTTCTCGTTGGATTTGCTCAGATGCCCGTTCTCTGTCTTTACCTGCTCAAGCGCAGCCTGGAGCGCGGCGATTTTGTCCTCGGTTTCGGCCTTATACTGATTGAAGCGCTCGATGTTTTCTTGATTCACAGAGCGGAGCTGGCGGGCCTCTTCGGCCATTTCTTCAAGCCGACTGGCTGCGTTGGCCGCCTCTTTGAGCTGCTTGTCAGCGGCTTTTGATTCCACCTCCTTGAGCTTCTCATCTGTCTGCGACTCGACCGTTTTCACTTTCTGATTCATGGAGCGGAGCTGGTAGTTCAACTTCCGCACCTCATCCTGGCTGGCGCACTGGCAGAGTAGCAGCAGAGCGCAGCCTGCTGCTGCCATATTGCTGAATCCTTTCATGAGCAACCTCTGGTGGAAATAAGTGGGCAAGAAAAAAATCAGTTACGGCGGCGCGGTGACCAGCGCGGATACGACTGGTTGCCCTGTAATCGGAAGAGCGTCCGCTCGCCTTTGCCATTGGCGTGGATGGCACAGATTTCCATCTGCCCATTCCGTTTACGGGAAAAGGCGATTTGCCTGCCATCTGGCGACCAAGTCGGGGACTCGTAGTCGCCGTAGCCGGAGGTAATGCGGGTCGGTGAGCCGCCGCCTGCCGGAATGCTGAAGAGGTGATAATGTCCGGCAGTCAGGCTGGTGTAAACGATCTTGTCCCCTTTGGGTGACCAAGACGGCTCGACATTTTCCTCGCCCTGAAGAGTCAGGAGGCGCGTTCTTCTGCTGCCCAAATCCATCAGATAGACCTGTGGCTTGCCACTGCGGTCAGAGACAAAGGCGATTTGCCTGCCGTCTGGCGAAAAGGAGGGCGAGACGTTGATGCCAGAGCGTTGGGTTAGCCGGTCGATGATACGTCCCTGCATATCCATTCTATAAAGGTCAGGACTGCCGTCCCGGCTTAAGGTGACGATCATCGTCCTGCCGTCTGGTGAAAAGGCAGGCGCCAAATTCATGCCCTCACGCCGTGAGATCGCCTTGGTAACGCGGTTCTGGCTGAGGTCAGTGATATAGAGATTCTGATTGCCGCGATGATAGGAGGAGTAGGCCAACATCCGGCCATCAATAGTGAAGCGCGGCGAGACGCAGAGATGGTTATGCCGGGTGACTTGGCGGACATTGCGACCGAGCACATCGGAGAGATAGACCTCCTTGCTGCCAGTGCCGTCGGAGACAAAGGCGATAGAGGTGCGACTAATGCCCGGCTCGCCGGTGAAGTCCTCGACTAAGGCATCAACCAGGCGCAGAGCTAACTCGTCCTGCTCAGAGGGCAAGCCATGGAACTGGCGCGCGGGCAAGCTTTTCCCCGCTGCTGTGTCGAGCAGGCTGGCTTCTATCATCGTCTGCCCGCCCACAGAAGAATATTTGCCTTGTACCACATAATCTGCGCCGCTGGCGTTGCCTCGCAGGGGATCAATGGTCTGGATAAAGCCGTGGAACTCCAGCCCGCTGATAATCAGTCGGGCAATGTCCTTGCCAGTGCCAGTGTCCTGGTTGCCAGAGCCGTCAGCAAAAGGCGGCACCGCGACTCCCACCTTACGCACCCCTGAGTTAGAGATATCGAGCTGGATGCGCTCGGCTGCGGCCTGGAAATCGGTCAGCAACAGAAACAGCAGTACCAAGGGAACAGCAAAACAGGATTTGGACAGGTTGATTGCGTGCATAGTGAATGAAATAAAATGTTATAACGTCAGTCCCTGGGGAGTAAAATTCAAAGCAAACTCCAACTTCGGCTCGCGGATCAGGGCAGGGAAATTCGGCAACGGCTCGGCACTACGCAGTGCCTTGAGCACTGACTGATCAAACAAGGCATCGCCGGATTTCTGCTCGATCTTCATGTCTTCAATAGTGCCAGCTTTGCTCACGGTCAGCGCGACCACGGTTTTCAGTTTCCGGTCGGCGTTGACCATTTCCGGCACTTTCCAGCGACTGCTAATCTTCTCATTCAATGAGCTGGCATACTGCCGCAAGGCAACCGTGCTCCCTACACCCCCACTGCCTGAGCCGATCCCTCCATTACCAAGCAGACTACCGCTGCCCGCGCCGGTTCCTTTGCCAGCTCCACCGAGACCAACACCTGCTATTGCCGAGCTGACCGCCACATTCTGCCGAAGGGCACGGACGAGTTGCTCTCTAGCCTTGACTGCTGCCCGCTGCGCCTGTTTCGCTTCATGTTCAATGCGCCGAGCCTCTGCTAGAGCCTTCCGTTGCTCCATTGCCGCGATCTTCCGCCGAGCCTCTGCGGCGGCGGCCTTTTTCTCCGCCTCTATCTTAGCGGCCTTGGCAAGAGCCTGCTTCTTTGCCTGTGCAGCAATTTTGGCCCGCTCTTTTTTTGCTTCGATGATTTTTGCTGTCTGTTCTTTCTGCGCTTTTTCCTCGGCTATTCTTTTTTCCTCAAGAGCAGCAGCCTTTTTCTCCGCCTCCAATTTGGCGACCTTAACTGCTTCCTCCTGTTTCTTGGCCTCGGCAATTTTCGCCTTTTCCAAAGCCTCTTTCTTCTGTTTTACCGGATTAAGGGAAACTACATCCTTCTTAACCTGAACCACAGGAATGGTTTCCGGCTTTGGTGCGGAAACTACCGCTGCCTTCTGCTCCGGGGCTTTCTCAACTGTCTTCTTGACTGCCTGCTCCGGCTTGACCGCAACGACCTCTTTCTCGATGGGCTTTGTCGGCAGCACCTTTTCGGCAATAGGCTCCGGCTTGACTTCTGCCTTTACCGTTGCTTTCTCAACCAGCTGCGGCTTTTGCTCTGGTTGAACGACCTTGGCGACAGGCTTTTCCAGTTCGGTTTCCTGCACGACCTCTTTCGCCACTGGCTGCTCTAGCTTGACTTCCTTTTTTGGCTCGGCAACCTTTACCGCAGTCTTCCGTTCCTTCCGGGCCTTGATTTCAACTGGCTGCGGCAGCGAGGCTTCCTCCTTAAGCACCGGTACCAGCTCGGTTGCCGGGGCTGCCGCCGGAGTCGGGCCAGGTTCAGAAAGGCTAACAAAGTTTACCGTGACTGTATTGTCAAAGCGGAAGCCTGGCCCACTGCTTGCCATGTTCTGCAATACCGCTGCGCTGGCGAAAATAGCCAGGTGCATAGCCACTGCAAGGTTCAGCGGCCACTGCCAACCTGCACGGTCATCCCGCTGCTCTAAAAAGGCCTGCCAGTCATCATAATTCATTCCGTTCATTGCTGCGCTCCGCCTCCTGCGCCTTTCTGCTCATCCGGCTGTGTCACCATACCCAATTTATCAAACCCGGCTTGTTTGATCTGTGCCATAATCTGCACCACGATGCCGTAATTAACGTTTTCATCAGCCTGCAAATAAATAGGCTCTCCTCTTCTTTCTGACGGCAGCTTCTCCAATTTATCGCGCAGATCAGCGATATTGAGCGGAGCCGTATGATCGCCAAAGAAGATCTGCCCAGCAGCGTTGACCTCTACCTGTAACGGCTTCTCGTCGTTATCCTGCGGCAGGGCCTCACCTGTAGTTTTGGGCAGGCTGATGTCAATACCCTGGGTCATCATGGGCGCAGTGACCATGAAAATGATCAGCAGCACCAACATCACATCCACCAGCGGAGTCACATTGATCTCTGCCACCAGCGACTTGCGGCCTTTGCCGCGTATGGAACCCATTCCCATGATTTTTTCTTCAATAAACAGCTGTTACTTTCTGGTCAGCATATCACGTTCAATCAGATTGAGAAAATCAAAGGAGAAGTTCTCTATGTCTGACTGAAAGTCTGCTGCCTTGTTTGAATAAAGATTGTAAAAGATAACCGCTGGAATAGCGACCGCAAGACCAGCTGCTGTGGCAACCAGGGCCTCAGAGATGCCAGGGGCAACTACGGCCAAAGAGGCACCGCCCCGTGCGCCGATTTCCTGGAAGGAGACTAAAATACCCCAGACCGTACCGAAAAGGCCGATGAACGGAGTCGCGCTGCCCGTGGTGGCCAGGAAACTGAGAGAGCGTTCCAGCCGCTCGGTTTCAATGAGCTGGGCCTTGCGTACTGCCCGCTTGAGGTTGTCCATCACGGCCAGCTTCATCTGGAGGTTTTCTGCGTTCTCGGCAGTCTGGCCACTGCGCACGGCACTGATTTTACGCAGCTCATTAAAGCCTGAAACAAAGACAGCTGCCTCTGGACTGAGAGCAGAAGCCTTGGCCGACTCATAGGCATTGTTCAACGTCTTTGATTCCCAGAAATCACTGAGAAACTCTTCCGAAGCTTTGCGGGAGCGCGCGAAGAGCAGATGTTTTGAGATAATAATCCACCAAGAGACCACGGAGAAAAACAGCAAGGCGAGCATGACCAGCTTGACAAGGAGACTGGCATGAGCCATCATGCTGAAAACCGAGAAATTCACAAAAACACTCCTGCAACGGCAATGGGTTGAATTGAAATGCAATCCGAACAGCGGACACTTTATCCGCTTCTCCTGCCCGCCGTTTTCGCAGCAGCCGGAGTATCCGGGCAAAGGTTTTAAAAAGGGGAAGATAAACAGAAACGTTCCCCACAGATTATAACGGGTTCTGAAAATTCTGTCGACCCTCAACTGAAAAGAGGGGAGGACACAGACCAGAAGTGGGGAAGAAGTTTTCTTGCGGAGCTTTCCCACCGGAATCAGAATATAAGAAATACGTCCAGAAAGGCAAGGGAGGTTTTGATGTCCGATTCGATTTATGATGTAATCATTGTTGGCGCAGGTCCAGCTGGCATTCAGGCAGCTATTCACGCGGCCCGCAAGAAAACCCAGGTGCTGCTCCTGGGTCGAGTTGAGAGCAGCTCGCTGTATCCGGCCCATGTAGAGAATTATGCCTGCGTTGATGGCGTGACTGAGGGCAAGCAACTGCTCGAAGCAGGCCTAGCCCAAGTGCGGCGTTTTGGGGCAGAGGTTTCGCCAGAAGATTTACTCAAAATTAGTCAGCAGGAAGACGGTCTTTTTGCCTTAGAGATGGAGAGCGGCAAAAGTACACTCTGTCGCACCCTGATTCTCGCGATGGGCATCGCCAAAACCAAGCTGGCTGTGCCGGGCGAGAGCGATTTTTCAGGCCGGGGCGTGAGTTACTGCGTAGATTGCGATGCCAATTTCTTCCGAAACGCGACCGTACTGGTGGTTGGCAACCACAGCGCAGCCATTGACGGCGCATTGACCCTGCTTGATTATGCCAGCAAGGTCTATTTGGCCGCCGCAGAGTTAAAGGCCTCGGAAGAGTTGCTCCGGCGACTGCATGAAAGCAAGGTGGAACTGCTGACAGGCCGCCGTGTCAAAGAAATCCGGGGCAGCGAGACCGGCGTAGAAGAAGTGCTGCTCGATAACGGCGAAGTGGTCAAGACCAACGGCGTGTTTATCGAGCTTGGCTCCAAAGGCGCACTGCAATTGGCCGCAAAAATCGGCGTGCAGATGGACATGGAATACTTCAAATACATTGACGTAAACCGCAAACAGGAAACCAACATCCCTGGTGTCTATGCTGCTGGCGATATCACTGGGCCACCGTATCAAATGGCCAAGGCCGTAGGCGAAGGCTGCGTAGCTGGGATGGAAGCAGCCATGTTTGCCCGCAGACAAAAGCAGCAGGGATGATTTAAATAAGTAAACCCCCGGCTCTGCCGGGGGACTCCCGAAGTTTGACAGTTCCGGGAGAATATGGAAGTCTCGCTATTCTGAACCGCTCAAAGTTCAAGAAGAGGAGACTTCCATGTACGACAGCCAAAGTCTAAGCCACACCAAGTGGGAATGCAAGTATCACATTGTCTGGATACCAAAATACCGCAAGAAAGCTCTCTTTGTCGAATTGCGGAAATACTTGGGAGAAATCCTGAGGGAGCTGGCCAAACAAAAAGAATGCGAGGTGCTGGAGGGGCATCTCATGCCTGACCATGTGCATATCATGCTTTCCATACCGCCCAAGTATTCGGTGTCTCAAGTCGTTGGATTCATCAAAGGCAAGAGCGCAATCCATATTGCCCGCAACTTCCAAGGGAGGAAGAA